>JAUXBD010000241.1 GCA_030619585.1 Desulfobacteraceae bacterium | reverse complement strand
GACTTTGTCTATGTGGCTCTTACTTCGAAGAGGCACAGTCTCCGAAAACGAATGTCTCAAACATGAGCTTGAAACCATAAGCAATTAATCCTGTAGATCCTGTACATCCTGTCTGAAATATATAATTGATTCATTTCAAGCCTTTTTCCAGAAACCCGGCATATGATATATTTGTTGAAATAAACTAAAGAAAATGGTTAAAGTGAAACCATACTTATTGCTGATATGTTTATAAACACTCCCCCGGTAGCTGGTATAGAACCGGGATATGGGTAACTACTTACTACATTTTTTTATATATTATGAAGCAAACCAAGTGGTTTTTTCATCCCGTTTTTATTTTTGTATTTTCGGTAATTGCTTTAGGCTTATCCCTTTTTCTGTTTATCTACTGGTACATGGAGGTGAGCACAGGGCTTGAAGCAATAGTCGGAAAGTACCAACTGGATAGGGGTCAGATTCTGGAATCCCGGACCTGGGTGGTTATTATGGTGCTTTCCATTCTCGTGGGATTAATTCTAACCGGAATTTTGGTTATATTTGTTTATGGTCAGAAAACTTTACAGCTCTACCGGCTGCAGCATAACTTTATCAACAATTTTACCCATGAGTTAAAAACACCTGTGACCTCAATGAAGCTTTACCTGGAGACATTTCTTAAATACGATCTTTCCAAGGATAAGAGGGATAAATACATACGTTACATGCTATCTGATGTAAATCGTCTTTCAGGAAATATAAACAGCATATTAAATCTTGCAAAGATAGAGAGCAAGCTTTATGAAGGCGAGCATGTCACAGCCGACTTGGTTATATTTTTTGAACGTTTTTATAAAAATAATCACCATCTTTTCCAGGATTGTGAAATCAATATCCACAATCCATCCGGCCTTTCTTTTTTATATCAAATAAACCCGTCCATGTTTGAAATGCTATTAATGAATCTTACAACCAATGCCATTAAATATAATGAATCAGGAAAACCTGCGCTTGATATTACTTTCCTGCCGATAAAGGACAAACTCAACATCTGTTTTAAGGACAACGGCATAGGTATTGCCAAAGCAGAGCTGAAAAAGATCTTTAAAAAATTCTACCAGGTGGGCATAGCTGATGATATGACAGCCAAGGGAAGCGGGCTTGGGCTTTATCTTGTTGGAAACATTGCAAAGATCCATAAAGGAAAGATTAAGGCTGAAAGCAAGGGCGGGGGATCGGTCTTTACGCTTGTATTGCCTTTTGAAGCAGAGCAAACCTGATGAAGTAGAAAACATTGATGGGTGAGGATAATTATGGAAAGCTCGGACAAAAAACGCATACTTGTTATCGAGGATGAAAAGCATATTGCTGAAGGTCTGAAACTCAACCTCTCTTTACAGGGATATGATGTGAAAATCGCCGCAAACGGTTTTTTGGGACTGCAGGAGTGGAAAGAGTGGCAGCCGGACCTGATTGTTCTTGATATAATGCTGCCCGGAATCGACGGATTGTCAGTGCTTCAAAATATTAGACTTGAGGATGAAAAGATTCCGATTCTTATTTTGTCTGCTAAGGTTGCAACCGACGATAAAGTAAAGGGGCTTAAGTTTGGCGTGGATGATTACCTTACAAAACCTTTTGACCTTGAGGAGTTTCTTCTGCGGGTTGAAAGGCTTTTGACCCGTGTGTCATGGAGTACGAGTAACGAAGATGTTGTCTCTTTAGTGCCTTCCACCTATACTTTTGGCGGCAACCAGATAAATTTTGAAAATGCAACTGCTCTTTGTAAGGCGGGAAAGATCAGCCTTACAATACAGGAGGTCAAACTTTTAAAACTTTTTTTTGCAAACAATGGGAAACCCCTTTCCAGAAGCAAGCTCCTGGAGATAGGCTGGGGGTATACTAAAGGCACCTCAACAAGAACCGTGGACAATTTTATCGTACGGTTCAGAAAATACTTTGAAGACAACCCTCAAAAGCCTGTCTATTTTAAAAGTCTCCGGTCTGTGGGATATGTCTTTGAAAATGATACTGAAAAATAGCCTTTTTACCAAAGACGCTACACAAGAAGATCCACGCGTTAAGAAAAACACCTGCTTGCTAAAGGATCATTATGACTATTAAAACAAAGATTATTGCGACTATAGGCCCGTCATCCAACACAAGGTCTAAATTAAAAAATATGATCGCATCAGGCATGAACATGGCGAGGCTTAATTTTTCCCACGGGAGTTATGATGAGCACAAAAAGGTAATTCTAATGATCCGTGCTCTTTCAAAGGAGTTAGACAAACCGGTAGGCATACTTCTTGATCTTCAGGGGCCGAAAATAAGAACAGGCAAGTTAAAAGGAGGTCACCCTGTTGAGCTTAAAAAAGGAAAAACAGTAAAAATAACATCAAGGGCGGTTCTTGGGACAACGGATATGGTTTCAACCACCTATCAAAAACTTGTCAATGATGTGACAAAGGGGGCAAGCATACTCCTTGATGACGGTTTGATAGAGTTGGAAGTTTTATCAAAGACACAAGACACTGTTAACTGCAAAATAATAAACGGCGGAATACTGAAGGAGCACAAGGGGATAAATCTGCCCGGCGTTAATATTTCTGCACCCTCTCTTACTGAAAAAGATAAAAAAGACCTTAAATTCGGGATCAAAGCACAGGTAGATTATTTTGCGCTCTCCTTTGTGAGAAAGGCCGATGACCTTGAGGAGATCAAGGACTTTCTGGCAAAACAGGGGTCTGCCATACCGGTTATTGCAAAAATTGAAAAGCCCGAGGCTGTTAACAACCTTGACAAGATACTTCAGCTTGCAGATGGAATTATGGTTGCCCGGGGGGATCTTGGTGTGGAACTTAAACCGGAACAGGTGCCAACAATTCAAAAACATATTATTGCCAAAACATTAAAAGCGAGCAAGCCTGTGATAACAGCTACGCAGATGTTAGAGTCAATGAGCACAAACCCCATTCCCACAAGGGCCGAAGCATCTGATGTGGCAAATGCAATTATCGACGGAACCGATGCGGTGATGCTTTCCGGCGAGACAGCTTCGGGCAGATACCCTGTTAAGGCAATTCAGATGATGGCAAGAATTGCAAAAGAGACTGAGAATTCAAGTTTTATGAGGTATAATATCCAATATGAAAGAGACGCCGCAGACCTTGTTACACACGCTGTTGCGCAGTCAGCAGTAAATATTTTGTATGAAGTGGATGCAAAGGCGATTGTCTCCTTCTCCGTATCGGGAAAAACATCGCGGCTGATTGCAAAACAAAGGCCGGCCAAGCCTGTTTATGGGTTCACTCCGTCAAAAGAGATCTACAACCGTTTGTCATTGATATGGGGTGTTACACCGTTTATTGTACCCAGGTTTGCCGATACAAAGCGCTTAATTGATGCAAGTGAAAATATTCTTCTTGATAGAAAGCTGATTAATAGAAACGATATTATAATTATTGTCATAGGCCTGGCTTTAAAAGCGGGGTCTACAAATATGATCAAAATACACAAGGTGGGCCAGGAGGATTGATAAAAGGATCTGTTTTTATCTTACCCGGCGATTCCGACCCCTTTCAGCATCAGCCTGGAACAGTTGTTTCCAGCTGCGCTCATAGGTTAAAAGTGAACCCAACAGGTTGTCCAGGTGAAGCCTGACCTCATTACTGGGGCTCCGGTATACCTGCTTTTCATATTTTCGTATTTTTCCCGCCAGGCCTTCGGGATACGGATTGCGATATTTTTCCCTGTCTGAGATAAATTCATGAACTTTTAAATCCATCCTTTTTATTTCATGTTTAAACTCTCTTAACTCCTTAATGATCTTCTCTGCTTCGGTATCAAGTGCCATTTTCCATAGACCTTGATGTCCTCCGAGACGATGATCTCGG
>JAUXBD010000051.1 GCA_030619585.1 Desulfobacteraceae bacterium | reverse complement strand
CTGATTTTATACGTAACGCTTCTTCATAAAGGCCTTCGGCTTTCTTGAATTTGCCCTGAGCATATAAAATATTACCCATACAATTGTAAGCCTCAGACAAATCAGGGTCTATCTTTATGGCCTTTTTATATTCAGCAACGGCCGCATCATTTTCCCCTTTCCTGAAAAGTGCAATGCCAAGATTTGTATGGGTCAGAGCATCATCCGGCCTGATATTTACTGCATTATTATAATGATATATAGCGTCATCTATTTTACCTTTGGCCATAAACGCATTCCCCAGGTTAAAATGGGCAAGGTCGTTATCTTCAGTTACTTTAACAGCATGTTCAAAAAGTGTAATACTGTTTTCCCAATATCCCGCCTGTAATCTTGATGTCACCATAAGAATCAGTAGCGTTAATATCGCTGCTATATTAAGAAATGCCTTTTTGTATCTAAATCCGGCAGAAAGGTCCGTAAAGCCCCAGGCAATAATTATGAACAAACCGATAGTTGGAAGATAGGAATACCTGTCAGCCATGGCTTGAGCTCCCACCTTAACCAGACCAATGACAGGTACAAGGACAACTAAATACCACAACCACCCCACAACTAAATAAGGGTAACGTCTTGCCTTCTTTATGACAAACAAAGATATGCACAAAAGAAGCACACAGGCCATTGCGGCCCTCCAGATGGGTATTACTTCAGAATGCGGGTAAAAAACGGCCAGGTTAAAAGGCCAGACCGTTTTTACCATATATCCGATATAGGCAACAAAAGCATTGGAGATCCTGACATATAGCGGCCATTCACCCAGAGAGTTTACAGCTCCGCAGTTCTGCTGGACAAAGTAAGTAACAACACCGGAAACCGCAGAAAGGATAATAAACGGTATTTTTTCACAAACAAGATAAATTGAGGGGTTGAAGGATTGAGGGATTGAGGGATTGGCACGGCCTCCTTCAAACCGGTTAAGAGGCCAGTAATCCATAAGAAGAAGCACAAACGGTAATGTTACCACCATGGGTTTGGACATAAGACCAAGAGCAAAAGACAAAAGGACTATCACATATCTTTTTAAACTCCTGAACTGAGCATACCATACATAGCTCCACATTGTAACCATCCAGAAAAAAGTGCTAAGCACGTCTTTTCGTTCGGCAACCCATGCGACAGATTCCACATGTGTGGGGTGAAGGGCAAAAAGGGCTGCAACAAAACCGCTCTCCCATAGCCTACCTGTACCCTTATTGAATACAAGAAACAATAATAAGGTGTTCAGTATATGAAAGAGCACATTTGTGAAATGATGACCGCCTGGATTCATCCCATACAAATGGTTGTCGAAAATATGTGATATCCATGTTATTGGATGCCAATTGCAGGCATGGGTTGTACTAAATGACCATAGGACTCCTTGCAGATTCAACCCTGCCCGCACATAATCATTTTCAAACACATATGCGTCGTCATCATAATTAACGAACTCATAGTCAGTTACCGGATGATAAACCACAAACACTGCTATAACAAGAGCCATACATATAAGGAACTCAGAACGGATATTAATCAACTCGTTTCCTCTGGAAACTTATACATCTATTCAGGTTGTTACGTGCTTTGTGATTGCCGGGGTCTATCCGTAATGCCTCTTTAAAAAATACAACAGCCTTATCAATCATCCCCTTTTTAACTAAAGCAGCCCCCAGATTATTGTAAGCATCAGGATAATACGGTTTTATACGCAAAGCTTTAGTGAAATATTCTATTGCCTTATCTGTCCGGCCCAAAGTATACAAAGTAAGCCCCATATTATTGTGAGCTTGAAAATAATCCGGTTTTATGCGCAAAGCTTCTTTATAACTTTCAATGGCTTTTTTATATTTACCCTGGCCAAACAGAGCGTTTCCCATGCTGTTGTAGGCCTCAGGCAAATCAGGGTCTATCTTTATTGCCCTCTTATAATGCTCTATGGCTTCAAAGTCCTTTCCTTGGTTAAACAATGCAAGCCCCAGGTTGGTGTGGGCTTTTACATGGTCAGGTTCTATACGTATCACATTCCTATACTGTTCGACTGCCTGACTTATTTTACCCTCCTCTGCTAAGGCATAAGCCAGGTTATAATGTGGCCTTGCCTTATTTGGAGATTTATCTGCACAATCCTGCCATAAAGTAACTTCATTACTCCATACACTGTTTCTTTCATAGGTCCATATCGAAAACACTATTAAAATAGTACCTAATATAAAGGCCTTTAACCATATTGTATTTATATGTCGATAAACCATTATAACAAAAATAAAACTTACCATCATGGATGGCAAATAAGTACGATGCTCAAATGCTATATCCAGCCCGATCACCGAGGACTCTATCATTAAATTACCTAAAAACCAGATAATAGAAAAAGATAAAATCTTATCTTTTTTCACTACGTATAACAACAAAAAAATCAAGCCTGCTATGGCCATCACTGAAAGCATAGTTGTTAGTGGCACAATCAATGAATGGGAAAATGGAAAATCATAGTCAATATTAAGGCGTGATGGATGAGGTGCTATCAAAAGACTTATATAATAAACGACAACTCTGAGTTCGGTTAAAATCTTCAGTGCCACTACAGGATCAGTAACCTTGTAACCGGCAAGTATTATCTCAGTAAGGTTATTCCCATCTTCCTGTGTTACTTTAATAATAAGAAATCGCATTATAAAAGCCGCTATAAGCAATATGCCTGATAAACGCACAACAACTCGTTTAAACCAGTTCAAGTCCATTTCCTGGAAAAAATACCACTCATATAAAAAGATAAAAACCGGCAGTGTATATGCTATCTCCTTGGAGCCGAAAGCCATAATTCCTGCCAGTATTGACCCGACGTAGCATAGCGCAGAGCGCATAGGGCAAGGACAGCTTATTGCCGGCCATAGCAAAGCGGAAATCCACCTTAAACGGGGTGGCGTGTTGTAGGGCAATTGTCTTTGTGTAATCCTGCCTTTTACATAGAGCAAAAAAGACAATATATAAAACATGCCAGCCATACTGTTCATTCTCTGAACCACATAGGTTACGGATTGAGTATGAACCGGATTAACTGCCCATATAATAGCGGCAGAAAAAGCAATTATGGATGAGTTGTTTACAAATTGTCTGTTACTTGGCCGGGTTTTAATCCTTGATCCATAATGTGCTTTCCTTTCCACATGCACTAAAAGTAAAGTTGTTTTAAAAAGGAAATAGATCAGCATACAGGTTGTTATATGAATAAGAATATTAAACAGATGATATCCCATGACATTATATTGGTGAAAATAGTAGTTCATGGCAAAGCTGATATTTGCTACTGGACGCTTAGCTAAAGGACTTTTAAACCCAGCCTTGACTATACCGTCTAAGTTAAGTTGGTTTAAGCGGATATGTTTGTTTTCATTAATTTGATTTGTATCATCAAAAGTAAAAGGAGATCCAAGCGTGTTAGAGTATACTGAAAAGACAAGAATAGCCATAAACAGCAATAACAGGATTTCACCTTTTTTTACATAAAATCCGGCAAGCATCCCAATCAAAATAACCTTTCCCGGATTAACCGATTACATCCGGATGTATTTGAATAAGCAAGAAACGCAAGGACAATCATCAGCAATAACATCAGGCTGGTTTTCTTGTTTATAGGCGTGTTGTTCTCATATTCTCCAAGAGAAAAACCCGCGAACTCTCAATAACCTTTTTTCTTTTTCAGTATGTTATCTCACTGATCCATATGGAAATATTCGTTCAGCGATTGCTCTATCATATCAGTCCTCAAGCCAACCAAAAACAAATTTCAAGAGATCACTTAAACAATATGTTAATGCCCGCCGAGAGTTTTTGGAAAAACTCCTTCGTTGATCCGACTTCAATAAGGCTTTCCCACAGATAGTCGGGACAGAGATAAAAACGTTTGTGTGCTTTTTTTAACAGATAATATAATTGACATACAATCTCAACATCTGTAAAGGGGAATATGGATCAATTTGATATTCAAATGAGAGCTGTTGCAGATAAATAGGAGAAGGACATTAGGGAAACAGTATAAATGCTCTCTGATTGATTAAAAAATGTAATTGTTGTTATCGTTAATTTTTTTATGGAAAAAAGCAAAAAAGCAAAAAAAAATTTCTGGCTTTTTTTTATCATCATCTCTTTTATTAATGTGTGGCCATTTATGGTGTATCGGTACGTTCCAACCATGGATTACCCATCACATCTTTTTAAAGCCAGTGTGATTCGAAATTTTCAAAATTCTGAGCTAAAGCATTACGAAAATTTCCATATAAATTTAGTCCCCGCATCAAATATATTAAACGATTATTTTACTGCAGTGATGGCTATGTTCATGCCCATTGACCATGCAGGAAGATTTACTGTCGCGTTTTCTATCTTTCTTCTCCCTTTAACTGTGTTGTTTTGGATATCCCAAACAGCCACAGGAAACAAATACTGGGCAATAACCGCTTTTACCATGACATGGTCTCAATTTTTCTTCTGGGGAAATGAAAATTTTTGCCTTGCCACTGCTTTACTGTTCCTTTTTTTGGGACTTCTTGCAACATGGAATGGTGAGTTTCGAACACGAACAATTTTATGGCTTACTATCCTTGCCACATTATTATATTTGGGTCATTTTTTGGTTTTTGCCATCGCTATTCTGGGAATAATAATGCATTTTTTGCTAATAGGGCCGATCTCTTTTCGCATTTGTGCAAATCATATTTTTGTTTTACTTCCAGGTACGGTTCTATCTTTTATCTGGTTCTTAAGCGGGGGGATTTCCTCTCATAATGCAATTATTTGGGATCTCTCTTTGAAATCCAAACTTATTTCAATAGCAAAAGGGCTTCTCCCCGGGCCATGGATTCTTGGGGAATTTGCCGTATTATGGATTTTTCTTTCAGTTTTGTCTATCTGCTTCATTTTTTATCGCGCGTTTATTTCCTGGAAAAGGGGCTCACGCTTTGTCGCAGCATTATGCATTCTTTGTTTCATCCATGCTTTTTTTTTACCAAGCTGGTTCTTTATTTCTATACCTGATCAAAGAATTTGCTGGATAGCTGTGCTAATGTCTTTGGCCCTTTTCCCTCCTCTAAAGGGGAAACGCTTTTTCCTGTATTGTATTTTGGGTATAGCACTTTCACTGTATACTACTATTGCAGCTTCAAAAGTTTTCAGAGAAACCGACAAAAAAACTATTCAAGTAGAGAAAGCATTTGCATCATTTCCCAAAAACTTACGTCTAGCCTATTTAGGAGATCCAGACCTACCCTATGAATTGCATAGATGTTTCGATTATTACCACCTTCGTTATGGCGGAATAGGACCATATCATCTTTTTGGAAAAGAACGATCAGTGAATTACAAATCTCCTTTACCCCCAAGGCGAAGAATTTATGCTTATGGTCTTGAGGCTATCGGATCATGGTTAAATGCCTACGATGCTGTGTTAATAATCAGCGGACCAAACGTTTCAACAACCAAAGCTATGATAGAAAAATTACTGCACCTGGGATACCGGCAACATTCCAAACCGCCTATTGCCTTATTTTTTAACCCCAAATATATGCCATAACAAACAAAACATCTTCAACTCTTTCTTGCTGTCGAGTCTTTCTGTGCCTCAAGCAAGCTTAACTTTTGTGCCAGATTTTTTACCTGATCGGTCAAAATAGATATTTTGATTGCAAAATGCAACGATAGCAAAATTAAAAAAACAATACCAAAAAGGAAAAGAGTGGTTGTCGGCAATACAGCACCAATCAGTTTTGTAAAAAACAATAAAATATCATACCATAATACGAGAACAAGAAGAACAAGCCCTGTCAATAACCACAACCACGAATATTCCTCTCTCAGTTTTCCTTTTTTTACAAGATATAAAATGATGGCAAACAGCAATAAACAGGTGATAACGGCAAATATTTTCTGTGGTAAGGTCATTAATCCCACTCCTTTAAATGGTAAACCGATTTTTCCCTGATTAAGATGATAAAAATTGATAAAATCAGCTTAAATAAATAGTACATAACTGTATGGATTCCCCTGTGCATACTTCTGCCTGAAGGGTTTGGGTACATATCTACCGGAATCTCCTTGACTCTGAAGCCCATACGGTGAAGCATTATTATGACATTTGCATCAGGGTAATCACAGGGGAAAGTATCATCTGTAAAAGCAGTAAAAACTTCCCTGCGTAGACATTGATAACCTGAAGTGGGATCGGTAATCTTTTCCCCTGTAAATGCTCGAATAACAAACCTAAAAAGACATATACCGATAAACTTCAAAATACCCACTTTAAAATTTCTATCTTCGATAAATCTTGACCCAAGAGCAACATCACATTCATTAGATTCGATAAGTCTGAAAAATTCAGGAATATATTTTGGATCATGTTGCCCATCGCCATCCATCTGCAATAAATATTTATATCCTTTTATAAGTGCATATTTATAGCCTGTTTGAAGAGCCACTCCGTAACCCATGTTAAAAGGATGACGTATTACAAATGCTCCTGCCTCACTACATTTTGCTGCTGTTTGATCTATTGAGCCATCATCAATAACGATTAAATCGATATCGCTATATTGTTTTACTCCCTTTATAACTGAAAATATATTTTGTTCTTCATTGAAAACAGGAATTATAATACATTTTTTATTCATAATTAGTACTCAATAACTCAAATATTTTTTTACATCATCCCACAGTACTTTCGAGTCATACCAATATACAGGTAATTTTGCCCGAGCCATTTTGAAAACCCTGAAGAAATTGCGATTATAGTTACGTACAATCTCTTTTACTTCGGATTCCAATTTTGCAAATTTTTCTGGAGAGATCTTATCGTTCTGATGGTTAAAATCTTTCTTATAATAAAAATTCGGTAAATTTGTGTAAAAATCCTCGAGATCCATATTGGGGTTAACTATTCCCCTTAAAATTCCGTCCTCCCACATTACAGTCCCAGGGAATAGATCATAAATCCCAATAACAGCAAAATCTGGCTCAATTTCATATAAAAAATCAATAGCCCTTCTAATATCCCATTCTGTTTCGTCCGGGACTCCAATCATAAAATAACCAGTCCAGTGGATGCCCACTTTTCTAAATAGCTTTGCCGCAATTCTAATCTGATCATGTGTAATTCCTTTATTCATATCACTCAAAATACGCTCAGATCCAGATTCAATCCCAACTTTAATAAAATTGCATCCTGCTTTCTTCATTATTCGCAACATCTGTTCATCCAGCAAATTCACTCTAGTGTTGCATTCCCATTTGATAGGGAGTTTTTCATCGATAAGTTTTTTGCATAATTCAAATATTCTTTTACGATTGACTGTAAAAGAGTCATCTTTAAAGGTAAACTGTGTTGTCTTATAATGTTCTTTTACAAAACGAATTTCAGATATAATGTGGTCAGGAGAACGAAAGCTTACTTGATTTCTATTGGTCGCGCAAAAAGTACAGGAATACGGACACCCCCGACTTGACATAACAAGCCCCATATCTTCGGAACTATTGCCCCGTTTCGAAAATCCTTTTCACAATATGCGCAATTTAAAACAACTTAAAATATTCATTAGTTAATCCACAAAATACCGATTTGTTGCAAATATATCTTGACATAACTCCTTTTTACATCTACTTTTAGTTAAATAACGGATTAACAAAGGGGGTATTGTGGGTATAACAAATTGCGGAAAACTGTCCTTCTCTGAAAAATTATCATCACAGCG
>JAUXBD010000023.1 GCA_030619585.1 Desulfobacteraceae bacterium | reverse complement strand
GGAAGGACACAAGGGGATTAATAAGGCAACATCAGTTCAACAAGGTGGAGCTTGTTAAGTTGTGCACCCCTGAAAGCTCTTATGATGAGCTTGAAAAACTTTTAAATGATGCGGAAGAAATACTAAGGCAACTTAACCTCCACTACCGGGTTGTTACCCTAAGTACCGGAGATCTTGGATTTTCAGCATCAAAAACCTATGATATTGAAGTGTGGATGCCGGCCCAGGGTGTATACAGAGAGATATCGTCTTGCAGCAACTTTGAAGATTTTCAGGCGAGACGTGCCAACATAAGATTCAAGCGGAAAGGCGAAAAAGGAACAAAAATAGTCCATACTTTAAACGGATCAGGACTTGCCGCAGGACGCACGGTTGCAGCTATACTGGAAAACTTTCAGCAGTCCGACGGTTCTATTATGATACCTAAAGTATTACAACCATACATGGGAAACCAGGAAACAATAGCACTATGAAAATTAACGACTTCCCGGAAGAGATTCGAAAACATATTATCCCCTGCCCACAAGGAGAGCTTGTCTACCGGTGCCTTGGTTGCGGGCTTGAAATAAGTATTAAAAAGCTTGTTTATACCTGCCCAGACTGCGGGGAGGTTCTTCTCATATATGACCATGATTTTAACAGGTTAAAAAACATTTCCGGGAAAACCTGGCAAAAAATTTTCGACTATCGTAAGATGCTCACCGCTCCAGCCATGAAAGGAATCTATCGGTTCCATGAATTTATCGGACCGGTTTTGCCCCTTGATTCTATTATATACCTTGGTGAAGGGCACACACCTATTGTGGAGGCAAACTCCTATCTCCAGGGAAAAGCAGGGGTAAAATTTTATTTTAAAAACGACGGCCAGAATCCAAGTGCTTCATTTAAGGACCGTGGTATGGCCAGCGCCCTTAGCTACATAAATTTTCTTTTACAGAACAATCATGTGTCTGATGTGCTTGCAATTTGCGCTTCAACAGGAGACACATCTGCGGCGGCGGCTCTGTACGCATCTTACTTAAACCCCCTTGTCAAATCAGCAGTTCTTCTCCCCCATAAAAAGGTGACTCCGCAACAGCTTTCACAGCCCCTTGGCAGCGGCGCTATGGTCTTTGAAATTCCCGGTGTGTTTGACGACTGCATGAAGATTGTTGAAGCGCTTTCAGACCAATACGATGTTGCTCTTTTAAACTCCAAAAACGCCTGGCGAATTCTCGGGCAGGAATCCTATTCGTTTGAGATCTCCCAGGACCTTGAATATGACACGAGCAATCTGGTGGTGGTTGTGCCCATAGGTAATGCAGGTAACATTACTGCTGTGATAAGCGGATTTCTGAAATTTTTTGAAACCGGCATAATAGAAAATCTTCCGAAAATTATCGGGGTACAGTCAAACCATGCAAACCCTGTTTACCGCTATTATCTGGAACCTGACCCTCAAAAACGCAGATTTGTTCCGGTCACGGTAAAGCCAAGTGTGGCGCAAGCAGCCATGATCGGCAACCCGGTATCCATGCCCAGAGTAATTCATCTTGTGGATCTCTACAATAAAAAAGCGGGCTGCAAGAAAATTTTCTTTGCAGAGGTTACCGAGCAAAATATTATGGACTGGGGACTTCTGGCAAACAGGAACGGACATATAGCATGCACCCATGGCGGTGAAACTCTCGCCGGACTGGTAAAAGCCAAAAGCAGCGGTATTATTGAAAGGGGTGATTTTGCCGTCCTTGACTCAACCGCCCATGCACTGAAATTTTCAGGCTTCCAGGATATGTACTTTGAAAACAGTTTTCCCGATGAATATGAAATTGTCCCTGACCCGGATCTTGTAAATTCTCCTGTTTATATACACCCAAAAGAGATTAAAAAGGTCCCGGCCACAGGAAAACCATTGGAAAAAGAGGATTTCAAACATTTTATTAATTGTGTTTCAAAAGAGATCGCAACAATATTGAAGTTAAATTAGATGAGGTGAAAAATGGAAAAAGAAAAGCTCCTTGGTCACTTTAATTTAACGCAAATACCATTTGCCGGCGATATGGCGGAAACACCCGATGACACAACATCGCCAGATGAAAACCCGGACGAAAATAAAGACGATGTAACCGTGCTTGATGAAAAAGAGACAGGCGCACACATAAGAAGCTGCCTCAGAAAGGCCGGCGCAGCAGAACAGATTTTCTATGCATCTGCCATTCGTAAAGTCTTTTCGTATACCGGCGGCGACGTTCAACTGGTGAACACACTATGCCTTTGTGCAATGCTTAAGGCTATAGCAAAAGAAAAGAAGGTTATAAGTGAAGATATTGTACGTGAGTGTATGGAAGAGTTGCTGGACCAGGGTCAAGACAGCTTTGCGGTAGATGAAAAAAGAAAGCACGATAGAAAACAGACAAACCTGTCCGGCTCATACTATCACAACGCAACCAAAGAAAGAGGGGGGTTAACCATCACAAACCTGTCTATTGCAGGCATGCAGATCAAACTAAATAAGCAGAGACAAGTCAGGATTGGTGACAGGGTAATTATTTCATTTAAGCTGGAGGATGAAAAAAAGACCAGCATAAGAGAGATGATGGTTATAAGAAATGTGTTCGGCTTTTTTGCGGGCGCTGCATTTAACTCCCAGCCAAACACCGATGCTTTTGAAGCATACATAAAAAGCAAATAGTTGTGAACTTAAGAAATATAACTTTTTTTTGCTGATAACCATTTTGACATTGTTGTTTTACTCTACCGGCGATGCCGGCGGTTTTAAAAAAGAGTATAAAATGACCGTTAATGTGGGGCCTAATTTTTCCTGGGGAATAGGGGCTATTAAATTTTCAGATATAGTAAAAAAGAAGACTATCGGCCGAATAAATATAAAGCACCCTGCTCAAGGAAGCACAGTTAAAATCACACCAGATGGTGGCAAAAGGTGTGATAGACTGTGCATATGAATCCACCATTAATTCATCGCCGGTTATTCCCGAGATGAATGTCTTCTCTCTTCCTTTTTTCATCAACTCTTTTGAAAACCTGGACAAGATTGAAAACGGCCAAACAGGGACGGCTATCTTTGAAGCAATGGAGAAAAAAGGGCTTAAGCCCCTTGCGTGGGGCGAAAACGGGTTCAGACAGATTACCACCAATAACAAAGGGGTGCTCTTTCGGGGTCCGGACCCGCCACCACTGCTGCTGTGGGTATGATCCTCCTGGCCCCAATGGTTAAGCACGGTTATGATAAAAACTTTGCCGGAGCCCTTATAGCAAACTCTTCAGACCTTTCTATCATTCTGCCTCCCAGCATAGCTTTTATCATATACGGCAATATAACAAGCGTTTCTGTAAGCGCCCTTTTTGTAGCAGGTATTATTCCGGGACTTCTCACTGGCCTTGGAACAATCATCGTGGCATATATTATTTCGAAAAAAAGAGGGTATAGGGGAACGCAAAAAAGGGGCGACGTTAAGGAGGTGTTTTTAGCCTTTAAGAAATCGATCTGGGCCCTTCTTGCACCGGTGATAATTTTAGGCGGTATATACGCAGGAATCTTCACGCCAACCGAAGCTGCCGTGGTAGCTGTTTTTTACAGTCTGTTTGTGGCAGTTGCTATCTATCGTTCACTATCCTGGCGAGACCTTTTAAACATTCTGGTGGATGCAAGTGTGGTCAGTTCGGTGATAATGTTTATTGTTGTGTTTGCGGGTATATTTTCCTGGGCTGCATCTGTTATGGGAGTTATCGACAAGGCCGCAGGTTTTATTGTTAACGTTTCTTCAAACGCCGCTGTCATGATCGTTCTTGTGAACATGCTTCTTTTAGTCTTGGGAATGTTTCTTGACGCCATCTCCATCTCCTATCTTATCGTGCCTATTTTGATACCCGTTCTATCCTCATTTAATGTTGCCCCTCTGTGGTATGGTGTTACTCCGCCCTTGCCATTGGTCAGCCAACACCTCCTGTTGGGGTCAACCTTTTTGCTGCCGCAAACCTGATAAAAGGTGATGTGGATTCTGTGGCAAAGCGGGCGATCTATTTTGTTATCATGGATGTTGTGATTCTGATAATTCTCTCCTTAATACCGGCTCTGTCCTTATACCTTCCGGTTATTGCCGGACTGCACTGAGTTCAGCAAAAAGCTTTTAATATTCCTATTTTTTATTTTTTGTTGTATAAGATCCAAAGACTTCAAAATTTCTTTAAAATTGTACCCGGCAACCAGTAAGCAAAAGGCCTGATATTTATGAAACCACTTAGAGTTATTGCTGTCTTGATCAGTGTTTTTTTTATATGGTCATGCGCCCCAAAACAGATAATTCCCAAAATCTTTTTGGGAACCAGCCCGAAAGACAGGCTGTTTGCAAAGGCTGAAAAAAGATTTGAATCAAAACTATACGAAAGGGCTCTTGAGCTTTACACAGATTATCTTGTCCTTTATTCCGATAGGCCCCTGGCCCCTGCTGCATTGCTTAAAATAGGGGCAATCCATGAAACAATGGGAAATTATGATAAAGCCCGCACGGCATATAACCAGATAGCCGATAAATACCCTGACAGCTACTTTGCGCCGGACGGTATGCTGGCAATCCTAACCACCTACTATATTGAGGGCAGATATAACGATGTTATTGAAAAAGCAGGAGACATTAATGATGATGTCTCAGATGCCGTCATTGTCAGGAAATACGCTGTTCTGAGTGATGCCTACATTGCTCTTGGCTCTTATGAAAATGGCATAAACGCTTTTAAGATTGCCTATAACAAAACAAAAGGCCTGGAAAGAATAAGCCTTGTTGAAAAACTAGAAAAATCGGTGAGTCGTCTGCCATCATCAGGCATCTCATCTCTTTTACAAGCCAGTAAGGACAGAATGCCACGGGAGGTATTGCTTTACCAGCTTGGGTTGAAAAACATAAGTGAGGATAAATATGAAGCGGCCATCACCGCCCTGGCCGAATTTATTAGTGAGTTTCCCGAACATAAAAACGCAACAATTGCACAAGACCTGATCGATGAGTTGAGCAAAGAAACAGCCTACAACCATAACGCCATAGGTTGTCTGCTTCCTTTAAGCGGACGATACAAGGTGTTTGGCGAAAGGGCCCTTAAAGGTATTGAGCTTGCTCTGGAACAATTTAGTCAATCCGGTGAAAATCAGGAGATAGAGATTTTTATAGAGGACACAGGTGCAAATCCTGAAACTGCAGAGCTTGGCGTAAAAAAAATGGCCGCACACAATGTGGCGGCAATTATCGGGCCGATCATTACTGCAGAAGATGCGGCATTTAAGGCCGAGGAAGAAAAAATCCCCATAATCACCCTGACCCAGAAAGAGCAGATCACCCAAACAGGGGATTATGTTTTCAGAAATTTTCTTACACCAAGAATGCAGGTTGAAACCCTTGTGGCCTATGCGGTTGATGAGCTTGGCTTAAGCAGGTTTGCAATTTTATACCCCATGGAAAAATACGGTACAACATTTATGAACCTGTTCTGGGATGAAGTTATGGCATATGGCGGAGAGGTTGTGGGGGTTGAATCTTTCAATTCCGAAAGCACTGATTTTGCTACACCTATTAAAAAACTTGCGGGTCTCCATTATGAAGTACCTGAATACCTTCGGTTGATTAACGAGCCTGACCCTGAAATTATCGAACCGGATTTTGATGTTGTTCAGCCTGGGCTTGAAGAATATGAAGAACCGGAAAACCCTCTCCATGAAGTCAAACAACCTGAAGCCATCGTTGATTTTGAAGCTATTTTTATTCCTGACGGCCCTGAAAAAGCCGGACTAATACTTCCCCAGCTTGTTTATTACGACATTAAAGATGTTTATCTTTTTGGAACCAACCTCTGGCATTCAGACAGACTGATAGAGATGGCAAGGCACCATATTCAGGGAGCAATAATGCCGGAAATCTTTTTTGCCGAAAGCGGTTCCCGGGAGGTAAGAGATTTTGTTGCCTCTTTTGAGTACGCTTTTGGAGAAAAACCCGGCTTTATAGAGGCTGTGGCCTATGACACCGCCATGCTTCTGTTTGAACTGATCAGCAGGCCTGATGTTCGTTTCCGCGCCTCGATTAAAGAGACGCTTAAAACCATGCAGCCTTTTTACGGTATAACCGGTCCAACATCCTTTGGCCCGGATGGCGACGCCCACAAGAAGCTTCATCTTCTTGAAATAAGCGGCAACCGGTTTGTTGAGGTGAAACATGAATAGAGTCGGTTAGATTGGTTGGTTGGATTGGTTAAAATGTTATGAATTCAGCTTTAACCAATTAAACAAATATAACTAATAAAACCAGCTTAACTGTTTTGGCAAAACCGTTTTAATCGTTTGTGAGCGAGCCCTGGCCCGTGGCGTCAAGCACTGTACGCCACAACTTCCCATTTGGAGTTATGTGTCTGCGTTTTCCCGCGGACAGATCCATGGAGATATGAACAAAATGGTTATTCCAATTGCTTATAATCAGCTTGGTTTTCCCCGCCATTCCCGCATGCACCGCGTCTCGCCCTAAAAACCCGCAAAAAACACTGTCGTTCGCATTTGCCGGAAGACTTCTTATCATGTAGCTGGGATCAATATATTTAATAGGGGCCTCCATTTTTTTTTCTTGAAAATAGGCTTTTATCTTATCGCGCAAAAACAGACCAATATCGTTTAATCTTATATTGCCGGATGCATCATGTCTTTCTTTGGCTCCTTCAAAAAATTTCTGGCCCGCTCCTTCGGCAACCACAATTACAGCATGGGATCTGGCATTAAGGCGGTCTTCGAGTTTTTGCAGAAAACCACCGGGCCCCTCAAGATCAAAATCTATTTCCGGTATCAGAACAAAATTTACATCCTGATGGGCCAGCGTGGCTGTGGCTGCTATAAAACCCGAATGCCGCCCCATCAGCTTGATAAGACCTATTCCGTTGGGATACCCCTCGGCTTCACAATGAGCCCCCTTAATCGCACTGGTTGCCACATCAACGGCCGTATCAAACCCAAAAGACTTTGACACCATATAAATATCATTATCAATTGTTTTAGGTATACCCACAACACTTGTTTTCAGTCCCCGGCTTGTTATGGCATCTGATATCTTGCATGCAGCCATAAGGGTGCCGTCGCCTCCCACCATAAAAAGAACGCCTATATTCATCCTCTCAAGGGCGTCCACAATTGCCTCAAAATCCTGAGGGCCCCTAGATGACCCAAGTATGGAGCCGCCCATGTTAAGTATGCTGGCAACCGTTTCTTGCTTAAGATCAATAACATCATGGCCGTATTTTGGAATAAACCCCTGAAGACCGTATTTTATACCGTAAATATTTTTAACTCCATAAGTATGATAAAGCTCAAGAACAACAGACCTGATTATGTCGTTAAGGCCGGGACATAGTCCGCCACATGTTACAAGGGCGCACCTGAGCTTGCTTGGATCAAAGTATATATTCTCTCTTGGACCGGCTAGCTCAAAACATTGCTGCTGCTTACCCTCTTTAAAGGCATTGTTTACACTTTCTTCGGATATGTGTGTAAGTATTCTGTTACTGTCAGAGATGAAGTTACCGTTGCCAGCACTCTTGGCCTTAATCGGTGACGGTATTTTGGGCTCCCCTAGGGTCTGAATTTTTGTTGATAATGGATCGTATTCCATAGTAGCCCCTTATGGTTAGTGATTGTTTTAGGATTAAGTGTGTGAAGGATTAACAGGGTTAAGTGTTTTAGGTTCCGTTAAATTTGAACGCGCCTTTGCCTAAAATATCGTGAAGGTGTAAAATACCCTGAATTTTATTTTTTAAATCTATTACAGGCAGAACTGTTATCTGATGCTGCTCCATTATATCCAAGGCATCATAAACCGGAGATCCGGCATTCACCGCTAAAGGTTCTCTGGTCATTACATCTTCAACCGGCAGGTTAACAATAGAGTTGTTTTTTGAAATTAGGTGTCTGATATCTCCGTCTGTAATAATGCCCACGAGCCTTTTCTCTGTATTTAAAATAAGTACTGCTCCCAGTTTAAGCTGGTCTATCTTCTTAATGGCGTCTCCCATTTTAACGCCCTCAAAAACCCATGGAACGGATTTACCTGTCAGCATGAGGTCTTTAACTTTTGATAAGAGCCTCTGCCCAAGAGTGCCTCCTGGATGTATCTTTTTAAAGTCACTTGACTTGAACTTCTTTTTATTAATCAGGACCACCGCAAGAGCATCTCCCATGGCAAGGACGGCTGTTGTGCTTGCTGTTGGTGCAAGGCCAAGCGGACAAGCCTCCTTCTCAACGCCAACGTCAATAACTATATCGCTGTGTTTTGCAAGGGTGGAGTTGGTGTTACCGGTAAATGCTATAACCTTGCATCCGATTTTTCGTATAGCGGGTATCAGCATATTGATTTCATCGGTTTCACCGCTGTTTGAAAGCGCAAGAAAAATATCGTTTCTGCCCACCACACCCAAATCTCCGTGCATAGCCTCAACGGGGTGTAGGGATAATGCTCTTGTGCCGGTGCTGTTTAGGGTGGCCACAATTTTCCTTCCAACGATTCCCGACTTGCCAATACCACCCACAATTAACCTTCCCTTTGATTTGGCTATAATATCAACCATTTTTACAAAGTTATCATCAATGCGTTCTGCCAGACTCATAATACCCCGGGCCTCTACCGTTAGGACCTCTCTGGCTTGTTTTATGATAATTTTCGGTTTGATATTGGCTTGAGTTGATATTACCTTATTGGACCTTGAACTGCTACCGTTTGTCGAGTGTCTTGTTTGTTTTGCACGCATATCTTTATCTTTTGTATTTATAGGCTGCCACTTCTTCGACTGCTATCTGTCTTTTTATCTCCATATTTAACAGACAAGTTTATTGCCAACCAATATTTTTTTTATTTAAAACATAGCGCTTAAAATGCCAAGCTTTAAAATTAAAATCAAGCGCTGTTTACTATCTTCAATAGATTAATTGAAAATATCAAAAGGTGCAAATTAATTCTGTTAAAGATAGGCCAAATAACTAACGGGCGGGCATAAGGCCCGGTTAAAACACTTTTAATTACACCTAATATCCAAATAAAATTTGACAAATGACTGACAATTGTTTATTTTATCGGTTTATGTGGAATTTTTAGGTGGTCTACGGGCTAAAGACAAATAGCCAAATAACCTTATGATAGTATTAGGAAATGTAAAATGAGTAATATAACGGAACACTGTGATGGATGTGAAAAAATTGACAAAAAT
>JAUXBD010000039.1 GCA_030619585.1 Desulfobacteraceae bacterium | reverse complement strand
TAGGCGAGTACGGCTTTTTTAATCAGTTTTTTCTTATCATGGCCTTTCTGCTACCCTGTCAAAATTAATTATAAATAGTTAGAATGCTATAAACTTTAGCACTTTCGTTCACCATGTAACTGTTACATCGCCTGTGTCGGCTCCTGCAGGGGGTGGGGCGTCGCTGCCTCCACCGCCGCCACCACCGCCTGCGGCTGCGCCTACGGCAAGAACGCCAAGGCCTATCCATACCCATTTGCTAATTTTCTTTTTTTGTACTTTTCCAACAGGTATGTTTATCTCAGGTGTTGCCAGAATCATTGGCTGATGTTCTGTTATGCCTGTATTTGCAAGCAGTATTTCTTTTTTTGCAAATACCTCTGCAGGAAAATTAAGGCTGAATATCGATAATATCAGCACCATTGTCGTAACTCGTTTTAAAGAACTCATTTTAAGCCCCCCCTTTTTATTTTTTAGACAGGATTAACAGGATTAACTGGATTATTTAAAACCAGATCCTTCTTGTTGTGTCTGTCCTGCTACCCTGTCAAAACTAATTGTTGAAGTAGAATAAAGTTTGCACCCCGCCTTACGCGGGATTTTATTTTTTTTTAAATCATGTCCATCCTGTTATCCTGTCAAAGTTTTATTTTTTACTTTTCCCTTATTTCGTACTGCATTAGCTTTTCTCCCCTGTCACTTAGGGGGATGCTAACAACCGTTTTAATCAGATCGTTCATAAATGCAGTCTTGCCGTTGTATATTCCAAAAACAGCTTCCTGGAATTTATCTTTGTCAAATTTCAGGGGATGTTTTGATGCCAGTATCAAAAACATCTCTGTAGTCGATTTTTTACCTTCCGGAGTGTGGGCGATAAGTGACATGCCTCTTGCTTTGTCACTGGTACTTGGGAAATAAAAAGTTTCATTGGCTTTTAAAAGGGTTTCATTTTTAAACCGGCTCGGCATAAGACGCAGGATCTTTTCATCTTCCAGAATGTTGAAAATAGAGACATAACTGTCCTTTGTGGGTGTTATGCGTATTTGAATCTCATCGCCGTTTTTAAAACTTGTCTTATTTAACGATGCATTAAAACTTATGCCCTTACCATTGCCCTCTGATTCTTCTGAAATACCTGCCTTTATTTTAACCTTGTAAGTCAATGAAGCTGTTGCCTCCCCGTTTTTGACCACTTCCAATACGTCTTCTTCCAATATCTCCTTCTTGACAACCCTGAAATAAGGTATCGCTCCAAGTATGCCCCCTGAAAGCCTGAGGTTTACAATAATGGCCTCTGCCGAGATACTGTCACCTACAAATTTTTCTATGGCGTTTTGTTCGGCTGTTTTCAGGGCAATTTTTTTCACATCTTCCTCACCGTGATTGTCCATCAGAGCCGTACCTTCGGCAGTTACCCATGTGAGTTCCTGTGCCATCAGAAAACTGCCTGGACAAGTAAACAAAAAGACAAATAGCACCGGAACATAAAACAGTGTTTTTTTATATTTTGATATTTTCATTTCAACCAATCCAACTAACTCAACCAATTTAACCGACTTAACTATTTCAACGCCCTGCTTATTGATATATCCTTTAGCTTTGTCAAAGACGGCGTAATCGACGGTACCTGTTCAGCGCCTATACGCCGTGAAACCCTGGTTACATGCTGTTTTACATAACCGAAAATCTCCTGTATGCTAACCCAGCGGTCATCATCTGCATCTGCCTCACCGCTTATACCCTTTAACAGGTAATAGGTAAAAAGACCGTGCTGCTTTTTTTCATATGAATTGCTGACCTGACCTTTTGATGACGCGCTCAGGGATACAATCTTACTGGTCTTAAGCTTTACCTCCTTTGTATGGAGAAGCGCCGGCCTTGTGCCTTTGGAAAGCATCTCTGCCGCTCTTGATGCAACACCGCTGAAACATGAGTCTAAAAATACGTAAGATCGTTGTATATTCAGTTTGTTCAGGTCATTGTAAAACTGTTTCAGCTTATAGCCTGTCTGTTCAATAAACCGGGTGTCACCATCATGGGGAACCAGATAGGGATCACCCTTTGTCATGTCAGGAGCGCCATGGCCGGCAAAGTAAACATAAAGAGTTGTGCTTTTAGTAACATTTGCCGGAATATACTGCTTTATAAAACCCTCTATCCGGCTTTTGGTTGCATCGCTGTCTATAAGGGTGATGATATTTTCTTCAGGAATGCCAAAAACCTTTATAAAATAGTCTTTCATGATCAGGGCGTCTTTTCTGGCATATTCCACATTGGGCAGGTGAGCATAGTCTTCTATACCTATGATAAATCCCCAGTCCTTGGGAAAGGGCCTTGTGGCAATATCATCGGAAAGCGCGATTGAATCCTGAAACTCGTCTAAAACAAAGAACTTGGATTCCATGAGCTCATCATCAAGGAAGACCTTTACCATCCATTTGCCCGGATGTTCAGCAGCTTTTTCATCCTTGATGGATAGCTTATGCCACGGGGTGGCCTCTTTTACATATTTTTTTCTTGATGTCTTAAAAGGAAAACTTTTAGTTGAGTAGTATAGGTTTCCGCTTGGTGTATACCAGTCCCACCTGAGTTTATGTTTCCCTGATATGTTTTTAAGGTTTAACAGTGCAACGACCTCTTTGTCGCTGGTGCTAAAGGACTCGGAAGCCCCTTTGGGCACGCATAGACCGCCTTCCTTACCAACCGCTTTGGTAAGAGTCGTCCCTGCATATTTAAACGGAGGTTTTTTCATTACTTCCCTGTTTTTGCTGCATGCAGAAACAAAAACCAACGTCAACGAAATTAGCAAGCATACTTTTAATTTATCCATGGCTAACCTGACCTTTCGAAAATTATAGGTAAAATCTGAGTAGGAACACCCTAAACTCACAACACGCAACCACTAACCACTCCATTCAAAAGGGAAATCTGGAAATACGACAAGATAGTATCTATCCTAAAAAAGATCTATTTTCTTACTATGCTTCATTAGTACGTTACATTAATTTTGTCAAGCAAATAGTTTAGGCGGCTTATTGTATAACATCTTGAAAATATAGTTTTAACGACAACTGGCCGATAGCCTTAAGCAGACAGAAACCGGTATTTTGTTTGAGGTCGGAGGTTAGAGGACAAGCATGTTGCTATGCAAAAAGGTTTGTTCTCAAACCTTAAGCGCATCCTGCCCATGTCGGGACGCTAACTACTTGTATACATTTATCGGTAATAACTTCCAAATGCGGTTATCCTGATCCATAATGATTTTACTGTTGACCTAATTTGCCAGGCGCGATAATAAAGGTTTGTTATGACACGGAAATCAGGAAAATATATGCTAATAGTTGGAGGATCACTTCGCTTGAGGGCATTAAAAAGATGAACGTCGAACATAACAAATTGAGATTACGCATACAGGCCAGGAGTCCTGAATCTATCCTTTTGGGTTTGTCCGGATCAGGTATTAAGATATGAATGATTTACATGAAAACCAGACAGGACCTTCATCCCCTTTGGCGATCCATGTGATAGTGGAAAGTGGCACTGCTGAAAAAACCGAATTCAGTTTTGATCATACGTTTCGAATAGGCCGTGGTTTTAAGTGCGATATAAGGATAGAAGATGATGTTGTAAGCAGGTCCCATGCTGAAGTCAGATTTGAGGGCAACAGATGGCTGATATCTGATCTTGAAAGCGGCAACGGCATTTTAGTTGATGGCATCAAGGTAAAACAGGCATTTCTGGAATACAATACAAAAGTCCAGCTTGGTCCTGACGGGCCGGTTCTTTTTTTTACAGTTGAGAAGGGCCCTGAAAATGAAAAGACCGTGACTTCCAACCGGAAAGAGTCAAAGGAAGACCCCCTTACACTTACTCACTACAAGAATTACTACTTTGGAGACAAAGACAAGGAGGATATGGGTGAGCATACCATGATGGTCAGGCGCGCTTTTGAGCAGGTGCAGCAAAAAGAGAAAAGAAAATACACCTGGATTATTGCAGCAGTTGTATGTTTGTCTCTGGCTGCAGGCGGGTATGCAACAGTAAAGCATATGCAGGTAAGCAAGCAAAGGCTGCTTGCTGAAGAGATATTTTACGCAATGAAATCTATGGAGCTTGAATTCTCGGATGTTTTGAAGCTGGCCAGGACAAGCAAGGACGCCAAAATCCTGGAACATGTTGAGGCATACAAGGCCAAGCGTAAGGATATGGAAAAAACATATGATCAGTTTGTTGTTTCTCTTAACGTTTACAGAAAAAATATGAGCAAAGAGGAAAGGTTGATTCTACAGATTGCCCGGGTTTTTGGAGAATGCGAAATAAATGTGCCGGAAGGTTTTATAAAAGAGGTTTTAAACTATATTGAAAAATGGAAGTCCACAGGGAGAATGGAGAGAGCCATAAATCTTGCCAAGAGGAAAGGTTATATCCCGAAAGTTGTCAAAACCATGATGGCACATGAGTTGCCGCCTCAGTTTTTATATCTTTGCCTCCAGGAGAGTGACTTCAATGTACATGCCTGCGGGCCCGAGACAAGGTTTGGTATTGCCAAGGGTGCATGGCAGTTTATTCCTTCAACTGCTGAACAGTACGGGCTCAGGACAGGTCCTATGGCAAAAACCCGTAAGGTGGACCCTCGTGATGAACGCCACCATTTCGGCAAATCCACCCTGGCGGCGGCAAGGTACATAAGGTATATTTACGACACCGAAGCACAGGCTTCCGGGCTTCTGGTGATGGCTTCATACAACTGGGGGGAAAGAAGAGTTATTAAACTTCTTAAAGGTATGCCCAAAAACCCGAAGGAGAGAAATTTCTGGCGTGTGCTAATGGACAATAAGGATAAGATTCCAAAGCAGACCTATGACTATGTTTTTTACATCTTTTCAGCAGCTGTTATAGGGGAGAACCCGCGATTGTTCGGGTTTGATTTCGATAATCCCCTTGCCTCGGCGATGAAAGGGTCGATTTAACCCATAAAAAGTTTGAAGTTTGAAGTGTAAAGTGCCTAAAGTTAATGTGTCGCTTCGCTCCGTCATTTATAGCCCAAGCAGGGTCATCCTGAACTCGGATTCTTACTTGACAGGACTTTCAGAATAGTTTTGTATGGCAACTATATTGCTAACTTAAATTTTGCCAAAGGTATTAATCCTTTATAATTTGCCTGAAAATCAAGAAAGGGTGAAAAACATGAAAAAGATTTGGATGACATCTCTTGACTCGTCAAAGGAAACAGTACAAAAGATCATGGTCAAGATGAAAACCTATGGTTTGGAGATGGATGGCCATTTTTGGAAGGATGATCTTGGAAAACTGGCCTGGGCAGAAGGAAGGGAAGAGCTTACTGGTTCAAATATAGCATTATGGGTTATACTGGCTTCCGACAAGCAGCTTTTCACTCCCTCAAACTTGTACGGGCTTTCCCTACTGGCGATCACCCTGCAGGCCAAAAGAGGAGCCGGATTTCCTGTGGTAATATTACAGACCGAAGGTGATCAGGTAACTTCAGATAAACTTCCCACCGTACTGAAAGGTGCTGACGTTCTTTTAGAATCAAATCCCAGCCTTGGACCTAAACTTGTGGCAAAGGTTCATGCACCCGTACAAAAAGTATCTTCAGAATATCGCATGGATGTTTACGGCAAGGAGCAGATCGGCCAGTGGTTTGAGGTGGGACCGGTGGATGCTTCTTGGAACGGTGCAATGTTAGGTGTTTCAGGCGCTGAGATAATTTTTCAGGCAGTTGGTCCCAAGGGTGAGCTCCCAAGAACTTCAGAGCTTAATTATCCGGTTAAAGGCATGAAGATAAACCTTGGAGATAAGGAGTACACTGCATGGGCTCTTCAGAATGAAATTGATTCCGACACATCCTACTTTGTCAAAGTGGATGGGTTCCCCGAATCCATCATCTTTGGCTCATATTCCAATGAAGAGGATGCTGAGGTTTATGTGGTTGGGCTGAAGTGAAGGGATGATGGCGAAGAAAACGCAAACCAGAAATTGCTCAGGCGTCGATAAGGGATTGGTAGCCATGTTCCTTAAGATGTCGCCAGAGGAACGTCTTCGTGCAAATGATAACGCAGTACGTACTATTTTGGAGTTGAGAAATGCCTACCAACAGCAAAAAGCCAACAGGTGCAGACCTAAGCGCACTGCTTGAGGGGCTCATAAAGGCAGACGTTGAGTTTATTCTTGTAGGTGGCCTTGCTGCGGTTGTTCAGGGAGCTCCAGTTACAACGATGGATGTGGACATTGTACATAACCGATCTTCTGAGAATATTGCCAAACTCTTTCCATTTTTAAAATCGATTGCAGCAATCTATCGCCGCCCGGATGATAAAGTAATAGAGCCAAAGGAAGAAGATTTTATGGGGATGGGTCACGTACTTATTACGACCCGTTTAGGACCCCTTGACGTTCTGGCTGTTATCGAGGAGGGGAAAACCTATGAAGACCTTCTTGAGCACATAGTAGAAATTGAATTCAGAGGTCATACTATTCGTGTTCTTGATCTTAAGATGATGATTCAACTTAAAAAAAACTCAAAGGATCTTAACGACAAACAGCGACTCCCGGTTTTGGAAGAGACACTGCTGCAGTTGGAGAAAGAGTTCAACAACGATCAGGACAAAAAAATGTCCGACCACACAGATGATAGCAAAGCCGAACAAAATGATTGAGCTATTGCCTGAATCCCTGGCACTTTACTTCTTACCACACAAATTCAAGCTCTATTTTCTCGCCTGATGGAAGGATTTTGGACGAAGGCGTTAGTCCTATTTTAAGGGGTATCCTGTTTTCAGAATTTGGGCTTCCGGCAGATATGGCAAGATCCTCAGGAACTTGATGGCCGCTTTGTTCCCAGAACAGGGTGAATGCCCGGGTGAAATTCTCCTCAATCTCTTTTGGCTCAAGATCTTTACTTAGATTATCAAGGCACCAGAAGATGAACTTTGTAACAGTTGATAATAGAGCCTGAAATCCTAAAGAATTACCCGCGACAGTCTTTCCTGCCGTAGTAAACACAGTATCCTTATTCTGGGTACATGTAAGAGGCATGATGCCTATCCTTGTGAATTGATCTATCCTGTCATTTGAAAAAGAGGTCTCTGCTGGAATCTGATTGTTTGGATCTTCGGTGTTGAGGGGCAGATCTTCGATTATTATATTCTGCCTGTCAGTAAATCTTGTGGGCCAGCCTGTTTTTGCAAAACTTTGGGCTAAAAGGCTGCCTGCAGCCCACACAGGGCCGGTCCAGAGACGGCTATCTTCTTTAAATCCTGATTTTGTCTTGTTGTCCTTTCCGTAAGGGTAACGGGAAAGTAAACGGTTGCATGTTACGGCCATCCACATTCCTGCAGACGACTGCTCAAGGCGGTGCCATTTTGCATAGTGTGATCCATCGAGATGGTTTGGCAGAAAAGCAAGTTTGTTAAAATCTTTCCAGCTGTCAATATAAAGAAAATCCTTAGTAATCCAGCAGATGGACGGAACCATTAAAGTTTCAGAAAAGACGGCTATTTTTTCAAGATGTTCAAGGCTTATAGCAGAGTTGTCAAAAGGCAGATCCACAATAATAATAGATGGCAGGTCTTGAATAAGGTTGGCAGTCAGGGAATCCAGTGTGTCGTTCAATGTCTCTAAAGAGACCGGCACTATCTCAAGTTTCACATCTCCGTTTACGCAGCCCTGCTGTAAAAAAAGTTTTACACCCCTCCATACAGCCTCAAGTCTCCTGAATCGATTGTCAGAAAAAATATGGTTTAGGATTTTTTGAATAATGGCATCTATCTGTTTTGACATGGACTGTTCTTGTGGAGAAGCGCCGGGTTGCTCATCGGGCAATGCCACCATGCTTAGGATATTGTCAACAGCATCTCTGGAAGCTTTTTGGGGCTTCGGGCTTTTAGTTTCTATTGTTAGGGGAGGAAGATTGGGCCAATTTCTAATGCGATCCCCTATCTCCTGAATAGATTTGCCATGGGCATTTGCTTTTTGAATAAATGCCCTGGCATCCATAAGGTTTTTTAGAAAATCATTGTTTTGGACAAGCTTGTCAGGATGGAAATCTTTCATGCAGGATATCTTGATATCAATTCCACCTTCCGGGCACAAAGTATCCGGGAGTTGAACATATAACATTAGACCCAGATCTTTAATGACAATATCAAGATTGTTTTTATCAACCT
>JAUXBD010000181.1 GCA_030619585.1 Desulfobacteraceae bacterium | reverse complement strand
TCTCTGGGGGGTTAAGGAGTTTGCCATGGGGCTTGTTAAATTTCAGTTCGATGCCCCCGGGGATGTGGGTGGGATTTTCTATGCCCATCTGTTTCTTGTAAGTGTGCTCATGGCGTATTTTCCATTTAGCAAGCTTATGCACATGGGAGGGGTCTTTTTAAGCCCCACAAGAAATTTGACTACCAATACCCGGGAAAAACGTCATGTTAATCCATGGAATTACCCTGTAAAAGTACACACATATGCTGAATATGAAGATGAATACAGGGAAAAAATGATAGAGGCTGGAGTTCCAGTGGAAAAAAAGGAGTAAGCAATGTCTGATCTTCCAAAAGCAGAAGAATTAATAAAGATAGATCATAATCCGCCCTCGAAAGGGTGGATGGATACACCGGTCAATATCCGACCGGGGATGTACTGTTATGCTTCAAATCCAAAAAGCGTTGAATATTTAAGCCTCCCCAATGCAAGGGCATGGAATCCCATAGAGGATGACTGGAAACTTCCTGAAAACTGGAAAGAGATCATCCATGAAGGGTTTAAAGAGCGTCTTGATAAGTTCCGCTCCATAAAAATATTCATGGATGTGTGTGTCAGGTGCGGGGCTTGTGCGGATAAGTGCCATTACTTTATCGGAACCGGTGATCCCAAGAACATGCCTGTTTTACGGGCTGAATTGCTGCGATCCGTTTATAGAAACGATTTCGGTGCCGTAACAAAAATTATCAGCTCGCTTCCGGGCGGCAAAAAAATTGCCGGTGCCAGAGAGATGACCCTGGATGTGCTCAAGGAGTGGTGGTACTACCTTTTTCAATGCTCCATGTGCCGGCGCTGCTCGGTTTTCTGTCCCTATGGAATTGACACAGCGGAAATCACCCTCTTGGGCAGGGAATTGATGAACCTTATCGGTCTTAATATTGACTGGATTGCCACACCCATTGCAAACTGTTACCGAACAGGAAATCACATGGGTATTCAACCCCACGCATATAAGGATATGCTGGATTTCTTTGTTGAAGACATTGAAGAAATAACCGGTGTTTTAGTGGAACCGCAGTTTCATAAAAAGGGCGCCGACATCCTTTTTATTACCCCTTCCGGCGATGTGTTTGCTGATCCCGGAACATACACGGCAATGGGGTATATGATGCTGTTTCATTACCTGAAGGAAAGATACGGGCTTGATGTAACCTGGAGTACCTATGGATCTGAGGGCGGAAATTTTGGATTTTTTACCTCCCATGAGGTTATGAAGCGCCTTAACTCAAAAATGTATGCCGAGGCCAAAAGACTGGGCGTGAAGTGGATTCTTGGCGGTGAGTGCGGTCATATGTGGCGGGTGGTTAACCAGTATATGGATACCATGAACGGACCTGCCGACTTTCTGGAAGAACCGGTAAACCCCATTACCGGAACCAAATTTGAAAATGCAAAGTCCACTAAAATGGTTCATATTGCCGAATTTACCGCAGACCTGATAAAACACAACAAACTTGAGTTTGATAAGAGCCGGAATGATCACCTGACGGTAACCTTTCACGACTCATGTAACCCTTCGAGGGGAATGGGAATGCTTGATGAACCCAGGTATGTTATTGAGAACGTCTGCAACAATTTTTATGAGATGCCGCCTAGTACCATCAGGGAAAACACCTTCTGCTGCGGTGCCGGTGCGGGGCTGAATGCCGGTGAGGATATGGAATTGAGACTGGCAGGTGGACTGCCAAGGGCCAACGCTGTAAAACATGTTCATGAAAAATATGGTGTGAACATGCTGGCATGTATTTGTGCGGTTGACAGGGCAGTGTTTCCGGATCTCATGGATTACTGGGTGCCGGGTGTTAATGTCACCGGCCTACATGAAATGGTGGCCAATGCATTGATCATGCCCGGAGAGAAAGAGAGAACCACTGACTTGCGCGATGAGCCGCTTGCAGGAATGGAGGAAGAATCTGATGAATGATAAGAAACTGATCATCACCGGTTTACTCATTTTTATTGTAATAGTAGTGTCTCCTTTTTTATTGAATATGGGAAAGGCTTCCTCAGGAGCCGATCCTGTTATCCCAGAGGGCCTTAAAGAGAAAAAAGGTGAATGCATATTCCCAAAAGAGGAGATGAAGGCAGAGCACATGCAGATTCTTGACAAATGGAGAGAAACTGTTGTGCGAAATGGTGAAAGAGTTTATGTGGCTCCCAGCGGAAAAGAATTCAACATGAGCCTTTCTTCCGGTGAAAACTCTTGTATCGGGTGCCATAGTAACAAGACTGAGTTTTGTGACAGATGTCACGATTATGCATCGGTAAGACCTTACTGCTGGGATTGCCATAATGAGCCGAAGGAGAAGAACTGATGGAAAACAGCAGAAGAAGCTTCTTGAAAATAGCTGGTATTTCAGCCATGAGCGTTGGATTTACCGCGCCTGTTCTGGATGCATTTGCCTCATCTGATGCACATGGGGGAGAAGCAAAAACCAAGCACGGCAAAAAAGCCAAAAAAGCAGAGCACTGGGGAATGGTTATTGATACAAGGAGATTCCATTCTGAAAAGGATATAGAGCCCATTGTAGAAGCCTGCCATGAGATCCATAATGTCCCTGACTTTAATGACGTTCCTGAAAAAATAAGGAAACGGCACGAAATAAAGTGGATATGGGAAGAGGAGTACAAGCATGCTTTTCCCGGTTTGGAAAATGATTACTTAAGTGACCGGGTCAAACACGCACCTTTTCTTGTTTTGTGCAATCACTGTGAAGAACCCTCCTGTGTTAAGGCATGCCCCACAAAAGCAACATTTAAAAGAGAAGACGGAATCGTATTGATGGATTTTCACAGGTGCATCGGATGCAGGTTCTGTATGGCTGCATGCCCTTACGGGTCCAGAAGTTTTAACTTCAGGGATCCAAGACCGCATATCAACCATGTGGACAAAGGGTTTCCCACAAGGATGAAAGGGGTCGTGGAAAAATGTAATTTCTGCGCAGAAAGACTGGCACAAGGCAAGATGCCGGCATGTGTGGAGGCTTCTAAAGGTAAAATCGCTTTTGGAGATCTGGAAGATCCGAACTCCGGGGTAAGAAAATTATTAAAAATAAATTACACTATTAGGCGTAAAACTGGCCTTGGTACAGGGCCATCTGTTTACTACATAGTATGAGGTGGTTATGCTTGAGACCGTTCTAAAAGGAAGTAAAAATTACTGGATATGGATTGCAGGATTGTCTGTTGTAATAGGTATAGCATTTATTGTTTATCTGGAACAGTTCAGCTTTGGCCTGGGAATAACAGGCATGAGCAGGGATGTGTCATGGGGGTTTTACATTGCCCAGTTTACCTTTCTGGTAGGTGTTGCTGCCGGTGGTGTTATGATAGTGCTTCCCTATTACCTGCATGATTACAAGGCGTTTGGAAAGATTACCATTCTCGGAGAGTTCCTGGCTATATCAGCTATCATTATGTGCCTGCTGTTTATTATTGCAGACCTTGGTCAACCAATGCGCGCTTTTAATGTGATATTGCACCCGACTCCCCGCTCCATGCTCTTCTGGGATATGTGTGTATTAAACGGATACCTTTTTCTGAATCTTCTTGTTGGATGGATCGTGCTTGAGTCTGAAAGAAATCAGGTGCCTCCTCCAAAATGGATAAAACCGTTTATCTATCTTTCAATTCCATTTGCCATCGGCATTCATACGGTTACGGCATATCTTTACTGCGGTTTGCCCGGAAGAGGCTTCTGGCTTACAGCCGTGCTGGCACCTAGATTTCTGGCTTCCGCTTTTGCAGCCGGCCCGTCTTTTTTAATTCTCTTATGCTTTATTCTTAGAAAATTTACAAACTTTGACGCCGGCAGCGAGGCAATCCAGAATATATCCCGAATAGTTACCTATGCGATCATAATAAATGTATTCCTGTTTCTCTGTGAGGTTTTTGTTGTAATGTACAGCGGAATACCGGAACACATGGACCATCTGCAGTACCTCTTTTTCGGGCTTCACGGTCACGGAGTACTGGTACCATGGATGTGGACATCAATGGCGCTTATGCTGGTTGCAATTATTCTTCTTGTTAATCCCGCAACACGCAAAAATGAGACCATCCTCATTGTGGCATGCATATGTGTTTTCGTAGGCACATGGATTGATAAGGGACTCGGGATGATTTCCGGCGGATTTGTGCCAAACCCTTTGCACCATGTAACTGAGTATGTACCCACAATAAAAGAGATAATAATAACCCTGGGCATCTGGGCAGCAGGCTTTTTTGTACTGACAATTCTTTACAAGATGGCGGTAACAATAAAAGAGGAGGTTTCCGGGTAGGATAAACAATAATACTGAATTAAAAGGGGCTATCCTTACTAAGGGTAAGCCCCTTTTTTATTTTGAATAAATTGGGACGCAGATAAACGCAGATTCTCAGGATTTTTTAAAAAAACCAACAAATCGTTTTTGTTTTATCTGCGTAAATCTGCGTAAATCTGCGTCCAATAAATATATAATGGACAGAATACCGCTCAAACCAATTCAACAAATTTAACCAATAACCTTAGGCACTTCACACTTAATATTGTATCCCCTTCCCCGCATGGCTCTCTGGACCCGGTCCTTTATAAATATCGCTCAACAATATTGTTGCCGCGCGATAATATCAAGCAAT
>JAUXBD010000302.1 GCA_030619585.1 Desulfobacteraceae bacterium | reverse complement strand
TTCTGGATTCCGGCGTTCGCCGGAATGACGATTCGCAATTAATTGCCTGATTTTTTAATGAAAATATGTCAAGATATAAAATCCGAAAACTCAAGGAATTATATCAATATTTATATTATCTCATTGGCTGTTATTGATTTGACATAGCTGTATGATGGAGATATAAATATACGGATGTTTATAGATTTGCTCAATTTAAAATAACCGGTTTTTACATAAAGGTTTTAGGCTGCAAAGTGTTCTCTGTACAAAACACTCAATGCTGAAACATTTTTCCAATATGGCATCAAACAAAAGAACTTTACAATTGATATGGGGTGTTGCACTTACCCTTGCAGGTATTGGAGTCTTTTTCAGGATCCCGCAGGTAATGCCGAAAATCAGTAGCATTGAACAGTTCTCTTCATTAACCGTTTTTATACGAATTTGCTTCTATCTCCTGGGCATTTTACTCATTGGCGGTGGATTAAAGAAGATAAACGATAATTGGCGTCATATTGATCAAAAAAGATAGTATAGATATATTTTAATAAAAAATGTTTATGTAAATGATATGAAATAATCGGAGTTCTTCTTATGCCAACAAATACTGCAGAAAACAGCGGCACAAATGTTCAGCACATTAAATCAGAGGTGGAGTTCAAATCAAGAGCCCAGGAACTAAATAAAAAGATATTTGCAGCCAACAACCTGGATGAAATCCTAATCGACCTTAAAGATGAGATAACCTCCTTCTTCGCAGCTGAAAGGCTCACTATCTATTACGTTGACGGAGTAAAACGGGAACTTGTATCCAGGCTAAAGGACGGAAACGAGATAATGGAGATCCGTGTTTCCTTATCTATTAACAGTTTGGTCGGGTATGCCGCCTTTAAGCAAAAGCTCCTTAATGTAAAAGATGTATATGATGATAAAGAGCTGGCTGACATTGATCCTGCCCTGAAATTTGATAAAAGCTGGGATGAAAAAACCGGATTTAAAACACATCAGGTTCTGGTTGTTCCCATAATTTTCAAGAAGCTGCTTCTTGGTGCGATCCAGCTTATAAACTGTAAAGGTGGATCACCTTTTACCAAGGCAGATGAAGAGAATGTAAAAGAACTTGCAGAAACAATGGGTATCGGCCTTTACAACCAGAAAAGAATCGCTTCAAAAAGCGTAAACAAGGTTAACAAGTTTGATTACCTGCTTGAAAATCACCTTATAACCCAAAAAGAGATAAAAAAGGCTATCCTTACTGCAGCAGAGACAAATGAGCCAATTGAAAATGTATTAAAAAAGGACTTCAGCATTCCCACAAAGGAGGTGGGAATGTCCTTGAGCAAATATTACAACATTAATTTTCAGCCATTTAATAAAAGTCTGCCTATCCCGGGAGACCTTCTTGTCGGTATTAAAATTCCGTTTATGCGCAACAATGTATGGGTACCCATACGCGCCGACGAGAATGGTGAAGTTTTAATAGCTATAAACGATCCCCATGACCTTGAAAAGATCAATGTTATCAAAACCCTTTTTAAAGGCAGAAAAACCAAGTTCTGCATCGCTTTCAGGGATGATATCTATGCCTTCATCAAGCTGTTTACAACAGATGAAAAAGAGATGGCCTCCATGGATGAAATCCTTTCACAGCTGCAGGATGAAGAGGCTGAGATAGAAGATGCTGAATCCACAATGGATGAAGAGAGCAGCGTAGTCGTTCAGCTTGTCAACAAGATAATCATAGACGCAAACAAACGAGGTGCTTCCGATATACACATAGAACCGTATCCCGGCAAGAATAACACACAGGTGAGGATAAGGATTGACGGTGCATGCACGTTGTATCAACAGATTCCATACCAGTACAAGGCTGCTGTGGTATCAAGAATAAAAATCATGTCGGATCTTGATATAGCTGAAAGGCGTATGCCCCAGGACGGAAAGATCAAATTCAAAAAATACGGGGGACTTGACATTGAACTCCGGGTTGCCACCTGCCCCACCACCGGCGGCGTTGAAGATGTTGTTATGCGCCTCCTTGCTGCAGGCGACCCTCTCCCCCTTATAAAGATGGGGTTTTCAAAGCATAATTATGATAAATTCATAGAAAGCGTTTCTTCCCCCTATGGTATTATATTTGTATGCGGCCCCACAGGTTCCGGTAAGACAACCACACTCCACTCGGCTCTGAGTTATATAAATAAAACAGAGACAAAAATATGGACTGCAGAGGATCCTGTTGAGATCACCCAGAAGGGTCTGAGGCAGGTCCAGGTCCATCCCAAGATAGGCTTTGATTTTGCAAATGCCATGCGATCATTTTTAAGGGCTGACCCGGATGTTATCATGGTTGGTGAGATGCGTGACAAGGAAACAACACAGATAGGAATTGAAGCTTCATTAACAGGTCACCTGGTTTTCTCGACCCTGCATACAAACAGTGCGCCTGAAAGTGTAACCAGGCTTCTTGATATGGGAATGGATCCTTTTAATTTTGCAGATGCTATTTTATGCATACTAGCACAACGTCTGGTACGGACTCTTTGCAAAGACTGTAAAACATCATACCATCCCTCACAGTCTGAGTTTGACGATCTGGTACATGAGTATGGTGAAGATGATTTTAAAAAAACCGGCATTGAATATAAAGATGATCTCACCATTTTCAAGCCAAATGGCTGCGAAGCATGCAACCAGACAGGCTACAGGGGCAGAATGGGTATCCATGAACTTCTTGTCGGCACTGATGAACAAAAAAAGCTGATCCAGACCAATGCAAGGATGGAAGAACTACGCGAACAGGCCATAATGGATGGCATGCGTACCCTTAAGCAGGATGGTATAGAGAAAGTTTTTCAAGGTAGCGTTGATCTCCTTCAGGTAAGAAAAGTTTGTATTAAATAATCGGTTTGATTGGTTGGATTGGTTAGGTTGGTTGGATTGGTTGTGCCGGTTAGGATAAGGAAGGATCCCTTTTTTAACCAGTTTAACCAATTAAACCAACTTAACTATCAGCATCACCTGTTTGCCGCTTCAACAAACTTTTTAAGCCGCCTTTCATAATCATTTTGTTCACGCCTGTTTCCAGGATCCAATTTCAACAATTTAATGGCTCTCTCTTGAGATGCAACAGCCTCCCTGTACATCCCGTTCACATAGTAGCTCTGAGCAAGGGTGTCCAGTATATACGGTTCTTTTTTAAGCTCGGCCGCCTTTTTTGCA
>JAUXBD010000322.1 GCA_030619585.1 Desulfobacteraceae bacterium | reverse complement strand
GAAGTATATTGAATAAGGCTCCTTGTCAATATGTTTGCATTATTATATCAGTTCAATCCATTTTCAATAGATTATTGAAAAAATTACCTTGCCCTCACTTATCACATACCGGACTCAGCTAATTTTTCAATCAATTTTTTTTGTTCCGGGGTAATTGTTTTTGGTATATCAACATGAATAGACACATACAGGTCCCCCTTTGTATTACCCTGCATGTTGGGAAGTCCGTGGCCGGGAAGACGCATCTTGGTTTTATGTTTTGTTCCGGGGGGAATTTTTAAGCTCAACTCCTTATGGTCTACGGTAGGTACCGACATGGTTGCCCCCAAAATTGCTTCGCTTAACTTTATCTCACGGATCATATGAAGATCATGCTCTTTTACTCTATAAACAGGATCATTAAGAATCTTTGCGCGAATAAAGAGGTCACCGGGAGGACCACCAAAACGACTTTGTTCTCCTTTACCGGCCAGGCGTATTTTCTTCCCGGTCGTCAACCCTTTGGGAATTTTAACAGTGATCTTTTCAGAACATCCCCCGTGCTGCAAAGATATGGTTTTGTTCGTACCGTTTACTACCTCTATCAAGGTTAACGGGAGTTCATATTCAATATCCGATCCCTTTACCGGTGCTTGATGCCCCCTTGCACGGTTGGAAAAAGGGGAATCGTTTCCAAATGAAAACCGAACACCATTTCTTCCGCCGGAAAAAGGCCCTGAACCACCAAGGCCGAACTCCTTGAAGACACTTCCAAAATCAAAGTTTCTAAAGATGTCGTCCTGTGAATAACGCTGCTGAAAACCAGTTGAGCCAAATGTGTCGTACTGTTTGCGTTTCTCTTTGTCACTAAGAACAGCATATGCTTCGCTGATTTTCTTGAATTTTTCCTCAGCAGCTTTATTCCCCTCGGTCTTATCCGGATGATACTTCATGGCGAGTTTTCGATACGCCTTTTTAATATCCCCGTCAGAGCTGTTTTTATTAACTCCAAGTGTTTTATAATAATCCGCTTCTGGCATATGGTTTTTTCTCCAATATTATTTGGCTTAAAAATCTATCTATTGTAAGTGGCTTAAAATAAGTTGGAATTGGTAAAGTGTCAAGTTTATCCGTGTTAAGTTCTATAAAATGCTTTGAGAGAAATCATGATCACGGATATTGCTGCAGGGGTGATCCCGTCTATACGTGATGCCTGGCCTAAAGAGGAGGGGCTGGTGGCGGAAAGTTTTTCTTTTAGTTCATTGGAAAGGCCATGGACATTTGAAAAATTAAAACCATCCGGTATTTTAATTTTTTCAATCTCCTTAAATTTTTCAATCTCCTTAAGCTGTCTTTTAATGTAACCCTCATATTTTATCTCTATCTCCGCCTGGAATGCCACTTTTTTGATCACATCCCGACTGTTTTTTGCCAGGGCTTCAACAACCCGGTAATCAAGTTCGGATCTTTTTAGCAGTTGATCCAGGTACACACCATTTTTTATAGGTTCTGCGCCGCAAGTTTTAAGATATTCGTTTGTCTTTGTGTCGGGTTTGATCACAATCGACTTGATCCTGTTTATCTCTTGTGATATCAATCTCTTGCGATCAGTTACATCTTTGAAGGTCAAATCATTTATCAAACCCAGCTCATGGCCTATTCCCATCAATCTCAGGTCTGCATTATCCTGCCTCAACATAAGCCTGTATTCAGCCCGCGAAGTAAACATCCGGTAAGGCTCCATGGTACCCCTTGTGATCAGGTCGTCCACCATCACTCCCATATAAGCCTGGGATCGATCCAGAATAAAAGCCGGCCTTTTTAAAATCTTACATGCCGCATTTATGCCTGCCCACAACCCCTGTGCCGCAGCCTCCTCATATCCTGATGTCCCGTTAATCTGCCCGGCCAGAAACAATCCTGAAACCTGTTTTGTTTCAAGTGTAGCAAAAAGCTGGATAGGGTTAACATAGTCGTATTCAATGGCATATGCAGGTCGCATAATTTCAGCTTGCTCCAGCCCTTTAACAGATCTTACAAACTCTATCTGGATATCCATGGGAAGGCTGTTACCAAGACCGCTTGCATATATTTCGTCCGTGTCAATCCCTTCCGGCTCCAGAATAATCTGGTGGCTCTTTCTGTCCGGGAACCTGACAACTTTGTCCTCAAATGACGGGCAATACCTTGCGTGGACACCTTTTATCTTTCCTCCATATAGGGCTGAACGGCCAAGGTTGTCCTGCACGATTTTATGGCTTTTGCTATTTGTATTACCGATGTAGCTTGGAATCTGCGGCAAATTAAGTTTCTCAGTAAAATATGAAAACGGAGATGGTGTTTGATCTGCCGAGTGTTTGGTTAACTTTGTAAAATCGATGCTTGATTTTTCCAGCCGTGGAGGCGTACCGGTTTTCATCCTTCCAAGCTTAAACCCCAGCTCTTTTAAGTTATCGGCAAGGCTGTATGAAGCGAACTCACCGGCCCTTCCGGCTTTCACTGAACAATTGCCTATATGCAAAAGACCGCTTAAAAATGTCCCTGTTGCAAGAACCACAGCTTTAGCATTGTAGCAGAACCCTGTTGCATCCTTGATGCCTGTGATTCTTCCATCCTCCACAACAAGTTTTTCAACCATTGCCTGCTTTAGATCAAGATTCGGCCGGCTCTCTATTACAGACTTCATGGCAATATGGTAACGGGTTTTATCGTTCTGGGTTCTGGTTGAATGTACAGCGGGTCCTTTTTTGGTATTAAGGGTTTTATACTGAATGGCGCTTTGATCGGTGATTTTTGCCATCTCACCCCCAAGTGCATCTATCTCTTTGACAAGCTGCCCTTTGGCCATGCCGCCAATGGATGGGCTGCATGGCATTGCAGCAACCTTGTCAAGGTCAATTGCAAGGAGGAGCACTTTGCACCCCATTCTTGACGGAGCAAGAGCTGCT
>JAUXBD010000230.1 GCA_030619585.1 Desulfobacteraceae bacterium | reverse complement strand
TGGCTGTTGCCCACATAATCGTGTCGTCTTCCCCGGTTCTTGCCAAGGTTCTTGCCAAGACCGAACCTTTCAAGATGCGGGTTGAAACCATTCCTGACAAAATTGCACCGGGACAGCAATTTTCAGTTAAAGTCAAGTTTTCCATTGCCAAAGGTTATCATTTATATGCAGATCGCACATTTTTAAATCCAACCGTTACACCAGGCCTTACATTTGGAAAAGTCAAAACAGATACTGCAATTAAAAAGGAAGACCCGGACGGAAAAATCGTCCTTGCTTTTGCAGACAAAGTCACCTTTGAACTGCCGGTATCTGTTGACCTCTCTGCCGCTGCAGGTAAAAAGAGCATACCTCTTGAAATGATCTATCAAGGCTGTTCAAAGAAATCCTGCTTTCTGCCGAAAAGAAAGCAACTGAATGCGGATTTTGCTGTGATTCCTCTTTCCGGCTGGACTACCGCCGATACAAAGTCTTCATCCTCCCCTATTATTAACGTGGATAAAAACCCGGAAGTAAAACAAAATCCCTTTCAGAAAGCAGCAGCCAGGTTCGGCATCTTTGGTGTTATGGCAGCGGCATTTATATGGGGAGTTTTTGCAAGCCTTACACCATGCGTGTACCCCCTGATCCCGGTAACGGTGGGCGTTATAGGTGCGGGTAGTTCAGGAAGCATCTCTAAAAGTTTGTTCCTGTCAACAGTTTATGTGCTGGGTCTTTCCCTGGTATATGCCTGCTTTGGTGCGGCTGCGGCATGGTCTGGCTCCCTTTTTGGCTCATATGCAGATCACACAGCTGTTCGCATTGCTGTTTCAGCAGTGTTTGTGCTTATGGGTTTAAGCATGTTCGATATTTTCTATATACAGGCTCCATCGTCAATATCATCCAGATTAGGAGGCCGCTTAAGCCCCGGAATCATAGGTGTTTTTCTGGCAGGAGGCGCGGCTGGAGCAGCTGTCGGCCCATGCGTTGGGCCGATGTTAGTTGGTCTGCTTATTTACATTGCCGCGCTTGGCAGCAAGCTGTACGGTTTTCTTATCATGTGGTGTTTTGCAATCGGTATGAGTATGCTTTTTCTTGTGATAGGAACCTTCTCAGGCATAGCCACATCCCTTCCAAAGGCAGGCGCCTGGATGGAGAGGCTGAAGTACTTTTTCGGCATATTGATGTTTGGTTTTGCACTTTATTACCTGAAACCACTTTTAAATGAGAAGATTCTTCTTCTTTTGCTTGATGGCTTTCTAATAGGCATTGGGATATTTATAGGCGCGGCCCTGTTGCCGGGCATAAAACAAACAGGCCGAAACCGTCTTTTTTCCGCAACAATAATTCTTTTTTTAATACTGGGAACAGCATATCTACTGCGGCTTGTTATTGGCAGTATAATCCCTGAAGTGGATTCTTATGATAAAAAAGCCGGCATCATATGGCTGACCGATGAAAAAGTTGCCATTGCCCGGGCCATGCAGGAAAAAAAGCCGGTGATGATCGACTTTTCAGCTGACTGGTGCATTGCATGCAAAGAGCTTGATCACAAGACATTTTCAGCCCCTAAAGTAATAGGTAAGGCAAAAAGGTTTGTATCTATAAAAATCGACTGCACCGACACATCAGCACCTGGAGTTCAAAAGCTTGTGAAAAAATACAGTATTATTGGTTTACCCACGATTGTATTTATAAACTCTAAGGGTAATTTGCTGACAGATAAAACAATCACACAGTTTTTAAAACCAGATGATTTTTCAAAAAAGATGAATCAAATTGAATGATACTTGAACCTTCCAGGGTATTCTGATAGCGTTAAAAGGTTTTGATGGTTTATTGAACGAGACTAAATAATTAACTAACTAAGGAACATTGAAGCATGATAACCAAGAAAATATGTTGTACATTAGTATTAGCTGCATTGTTAATATCATGGATGCCGGAAAGCATAGCATCTGCTGGAGATGTCAAAAAGAAATCAGCGCAGGAAGGTATTAACTGGTATGCTTATAAAGACGGCATGAACCAGGGGAAAAAGAACGAGAAAAAAATATTTATCAACTTTCGTGCTGACTGGTGCGGTTGGTGCAGGAAGATGGAAAATGACACCTTCAAAAACCCTCTGATTGTCTCCTACCTTAACAAGAATTTCATCTCCATAAAAGTGGATACGGACAAGCGGAAAGATCTTGCATCTAAATACGGCGTTAGTGGGCTGCCCCTGAGCTGGTTTATTGAAGGAGACGGTGAGCCCATCGGAAGCCGACCCGGTTATATTGACGCTGAAATGCTTCTTTCTATTCTCAAGAGCCTTAACGAACCCGAACAAAGCAAGAATTAGTTGCTATTATTGACACAAAACCGGGCTCTTGTTACACATCTTCATCAAAAAAAAGCAGCTTTCCGTCATTTCACCATCTGAATCTGCGTTAATATAGGACAGTTACTATGAAAGCACTGGGAGTATGTCTTGGGGCATCCACTGTTTCCCTTGCGCAAGTGGAATCGAATCAAATCAAGAGTTCTGATCCAAAGAAAAAATACCGCATAACTAACCATTGGCTTCATCCCCATGAAGGCGATCCCAGGAAAACCCTTCTTGCAGCATTTGAAAAACTTGACCTTGACTCATTTGATAGGATTGCCATTACCGGAAGAAAATTCCGTAAATTCGTGAACTTGCCTTCGATATCTGAACCTTTCGCAGTGGAACATGCCTATGAATTTGTTAAGCCGGTAAACATATCGTGCCCGACCATTGTTTCTGCAGGCGGTGAAACATTTATGGTTTACAAACTAAATGGTAACGGTCAGATTTTAAATGTTGTCACCGGCAACAAATGCGCCTCCGGGACAGGTGAATTCTTTCTTCAACAGCTGCGCCGGATGGATGTGTCCATGAAAGAGGCAGCCGCCTGGGCGTCAACCCAAGAGCCGTACATGGTTTCAGGCCGTTGCTCAGTTTTTTGCAAGTCCGATTGTACACATGCCACCAACAATGGTGTTCCAAAGTCAAAAGTAACTGCCGGCCTGGGCAAGATGATGGCAAACAAAATACTGGAGCTTTTGAAGAACGTTGAGCAGCGTAATATTATGCTTGTGGGTGGAACTACCCGTAACAAAATGATGGTCAACTATTTGGAAAATGAGATCCCCGGGCTGATCATTACAAAGGAAGCGCCCTATTTTGAAGCCCTGGGCGCAGCTCTCTGGGCCATTTACAACAGGTCTGCCAAATGGGACAAAACTTCTGAAATATTCAGTAAAAAGGCCACTTCTTTTGGCACCCTTCCCTGTTTGTCCGGTTTTGAATCCATGGTTGACTTCAAAACAACTGAAACCGGTACAATCATGCCCGGTGATGAGTGCATAATAGGTCTTGATGTTGGATCAACCACCACCAAGGCTGTTTTACTGAGAAAACAGGACAACACGATTCTCTCATCTGTTTATCTCAGGACACATGGTGATCCTGTGGGCGCATCCTGCAGGTGTTACAAATCAATTTTAAGCAAAATCAGAAAAAAAGTCGATCCTTTACAGATATCCATAACAGGACTTGGAGTCACCGGTTCCGGCCGCCGGATAGCCGGTCTTCACGCCGGTACAGATAGCATTATTAACGAAATAATTGCACATGCAACTGCTGCGCTCTATTTTGACTCTGATGTTGACACCATCTTTGAAATTGGCGGGCAGGACGCGAAATACACATTCATTACCAATTCTGTTCCTACGGATTATGCCATGAACGAAGCATGTTCTGCAGGCACAGGATCATTTCTGGAAGAGTCTGCCATAGAAACCCTTGGCATAAATATGGAAGATATCGCTGATATTGCAATAAAGGGTGCAAATCCTCCAAACTTCAATGATCAGTGTGCTGCATTTATCGCCTCTGATATAAAAAACGTCATTCATGAAGGCGGAAGCCAGGAGGACATTGTTGCGGGTCTTGTGTATTCCATCTGCATGAACTACTCAAACCGTGTAAAGGGCAACCGGCCCGTTGG
>JAUXBD010000216.1 GCA_030619585.1 Desulfobacteraceae bacterium | reverse complement strand
TTTATAACCCATACCCATATGGATCATTTTGTGGGATTTGAGAGGCTTTTGCGACTTTCTTTGGGCCGTGAAAAAGACCTTTTTCTATTTGGTCCTGAAGGGTTCATAGAAAACATTGAAGGAAAACTTGCAGGATACTCATGGAACCTTTTGGATAAATACGAAAATCAACTAAATTTACATGTTACTGAAGTGCATTCCGATCACCTTTTGTCAAAACAGTACAGGTGCAAAGACGGATTTGTATGCCCTAAACAACACGAAAAAAATATCTTCAAAAACACACTTCTAAAAGAACCCGCCTTGTCGGTTTATACTGCGCTGCTTGATCACAGTATCACTTCCCTTGGTTTTACAATCAAGGAGAGGTTTCACGTAAACATCATGAAAGATGCCGTAAAATCCATGGGGTTTGAAATAGGCCCGTGGCTAAAGGATTTCAAGCAGGCCCTTTATAACAATACACCCCCCGATTCAAAGTTTGAGGTTAAACTGGATAAACCACAAACAAAGTCAACCGAATTTACCATAGGGGAGCTTACAGATAAAATTGTCCGCATTACACCGGGGCAGAAAGTAACATATATTACAGATGTGGCATACACCAGTCAGAATATTGAAAAGATGGTAGATTTTGCTGACAGGGCCGATCATCTTTTTATTGAAGCTGCTTTCCTTGACAAAGACAGGGAAGCTGCAAAGGAGAAGCATCACCTTACAGCCGGCCAGGCCGGATCCATAGCCCGAATGGCTGATGTAAAGCGGTTTACTTTGTTTCACCATTCTCCAAGGTACATGAGGCAGGAAAATTTGTTGCATGAGGAGGCAATGAGAGCCTACAATTCGGTAGCTATATAAATCCATTTTGTCCGAGAAACAGAAGGATCTCCTGGGCAGCTTCATCCGGAGTAATATCGGTTGTGTCTATGGATACCTCCGGAGAAGCCGGCACCTCATATGGGTCATCAACTCCTGTAAAACCCTTTATTAATCCTGCCCGTGCTTTTGCATACATCCCCTTCCTGTCTCTTTTTTCACACTCTCCAATGGGCGTTGCAACGTGAATTTCTATAAATCCTCCATATGATTCAATAGTTGTTCTAATCTCAGACCTGGTAAGAGAGTAGGGGGCTATTGGAGCACAGATTGCTATCCCGCGATTTTTTGTTATTTCGCTTGCCACAAAGCCTATTCTGCGTACATTTATATCCCTGTGCTCCTTTGAGAAACTAAGCTCACTTGACAGGTTGTGCCTGACAATATCGCCGTCCAGCAGTGTGACCGGCCTGTCACCCAGTTCAAGAAACCGGGAGTACAGCACCTTTGCTATGGTCGATTTTCCAGCGCCTGAGAGTCCGGTGAAAAATATGGTGAGGCCCTGCTTTTGAGGCGGTGGATACGCTCTTTGCAATTCAGTAACCACCTCGGGAAACGTTGCCCATTCCGGTATCTTACGGCCGGACCGAACCCTGTCTCTTATGTCTGAACCTGAAAGGTATATTGTCTGGGTATTTTCAGGAACATTATCTGAAAAGCGGTATTCATCTTCAAAGGGAAGATAGACCATCTGTTCAAAAGGCAGGATGGTGATGCCAATTTCATCGCTGTATTCCATTGCAATCCTATTTGCCTCATCGCCTTTATAAAAGGGGTTTCCCTGCATATCTTTCCCTGGACTTCCATGTTCATAACCGACAATAAAATGGGTGCACCCGAAATTTTTTGAAATTATTGCCTGTAAAATGGCATCTCTTGGTCCCGCAAACCGCATTGCAAGGGGTAGCAGATTCAATAAGAAAGAATCCGGAGGATAGTGGCGTGTCACTTCGCGATAACACCTTACCCTTGTATAGTGATCAAAATCACCCGGCTTTGTCATGCCGGAAATGGGCAGCAGAAGCAGGTTGGCCTTTGCCTGCCTCATAGCCCTTACCGTCATTTCAAACTGTGGACGATGAATAGGATTTTCTGTCTGGAAACCCACCACGCGTTTCCATCCCATCTTTTTATATATGGATCTTACCTCCTGGGGCGTCAGGCGTAGCTGTTTAAAGTCAAAATGCAAAGGAAGGCTTAATATTTCAACTTTGCCCCCTATGTAATGGCTTCCAAGCTCATGGAAAAGATACTTAACACCGGGGTGTGTCTGGTCTTTGGTACCATAAATAGTAATTTCCTTCTCACGATCTACCTTCCATATATCTTCTATATGCATAATTGCGAGTAAAAACCCCTCCTGGTCCCTTAGCCCAACAGATTGACCGGCTTCAAGTGTGCGTGCTTGTGTGTCTGTTATGTCAAGGCATATGGGGTGGGGCCAAACCAGATTGTTTTGCAGGCGCATGCGGTCAAGGACAGATTCATAGTCATCACGTCTCATAAAACCTTCAAGTGGTGCAAAAGCCCCGGTTGATAGGAGTTCAAGATCGCAAAGCTGCCGATCGTTTAACGTAATATCCGGCAGGTTCATGGCAATATCTCTCAGAGTTTTGCTGCGTTCTTCATCAGCAATAAGATTGACAAGTTTCCCGCCATGCGGCTCAACATAGGCTGCTCTTTTAATGTCTGTCATGTTTTTACTCCGTTTATATTAGTTAAATTGGTTTAAATAATGATTGATCCAGTTTAACCAATCCAACCAGTCCAACCAACTCAACCAATCTTCAAATGCCAATTCCAGGCTGTTTGAATGATATCTTCCAAATCAGTGTGTTTGGGTTCCCAATTAAGCTTCTCTTTTGCTTTGCTGCTGTCCGCAACAAGTGTGGGCGGGTCTCCGGAACGGGGGGCTGAATATTCAAAAGGTATTTTCTTACCCACAACATTTTCTGATGCCCTGATTATTTCCAGAATTGAAAATCCTTTTTGGTTTCCCAGGTTGAAAAAATGGGAACCGGCATTTGTTTTCATAAATTCAAGTGCCTTAAGATGGGCAAGGCAAAGATCGTTAACATGAATATAATCTCTGATACATGTTCCATCAGGTGTTTCATAATTATTGCCAAACACTTTTAGCCTGTCACTGCTTCGGAGAACTGATTTAAGGATATTGGGAATCAAATGGGTTTCGGGGTTGTGTGATTCACCTATCAGGCCATCAGGGTCGGCCCCTGCAGCATTAAAATACCTCAGGCTGACCGAGCAAAGACCATATGCCTGAGCATAATCATGCAGCATGTTTTCAACAATGAGTTTGGTTTTTCCATATGGGTTGATGGGCTTGAGACTTTGGCTCTCATCAATTAATGGTTTAACGGGTAATGGTTTAGCGGGTAATGGTTTAGCAGGTAATGGTGTAACCGGGTTTCCGTAAACTGCTGCTGAAGATGAAAAAACAAATTTATTAATTCCTTGTTTGCGCATGGCATCAAGAAGGTTTAAAGTTCCGACAACATTGTTCATGTAGTAGATGTCAGGATTTGCGATTGACTCGCCCACAAGCGATTTAGCGGAAAAATGCATTACCGCAGTAAACTTGTTTGATAGAAAAAGCTCCGTAAGGCAGGTTTGATCGAGCAGATCACCCTGGACAAAGTCTCCCCATTTAACAGCATCACGGTGGCCGGTAGACAGGTTGTCAAACACGGTTACTTTAAAACCTTTCTCAAAAAGGATTTTTGCCATGTGTGCTCCTATGTATCCTGCACCGCCGCAAACAAGAACATTCATATAGGTAAAATCCTGATTTCTATCATTAATTAAGCCGACTATATGGGGCATAGCCTATAAACTTTTTACTTGCGCAGTTTAATATAAAACTCCCAGGCTGACAAGCTAATTAGCTCTATTTAGTAAAAGTTTTTGACCGGGATAGAGGCTTGTTCTCTTTGAAATTTTGTTGATACGGCACAACTCATTAACTGATATGCCATAACGTAGGCTGATACCGTATAGCGTATCACCTTTCCGGATCAGATGATATTGCTGGGTGGCTTTTTTTTGGGAAACTTTTGTATCAGGGCGTGCCGTTGATTTTTGAGATCTTTCGCTTGGTTGATTTTTTTCTATAGTCTCTTCAATATTTTTTTTAATAAGATCAAGTTTCATTGACAGAACTGTCTCAACTTTGTCCATTCTTTCTTCTATCATATCGATCTTTTTATCTGCCGATTCAATATTTATCAGGCGATCATCCAGTTCCTTAAGCCTTGCATCAAATATTTC
>JAUXBD010000206.1 GCA_030619585.1 Desulfobacteraceae bacterium | reverse complement strand
TGGGATGGGCGGATATTTTTCTGAGATTTTAAGAGATTGCCGCTAATATCAGGATATTTGTTCTCAAGGGATTGCAGCAGTTCTTTTATCTGGGAGCGACGGGTGTTTTCCTGGGATTCGCACAAGTTGCAGGGAAGGGTCGGTATGTCAAGCTGCTGGGCGTAGCTGATTAAACTTTGTTCCGATACATAACATAACGGACGAATAACCACATTGCGGCCGTCATCAGAGATAAGTTTTGGAGGCATACCGGCAATGGTCCCGGTAAAAAACATGTTGAGAAGAACTGTTTCATTAAGATCATCTCTGTGGTGGCCCAGGGCAATTTTTGTATAGCCGTTGGTATGCGCATAGCTGTAAAGAGATCCTCTCCGCAATCTTGCACATATCCGGCAATACGATTTGCCGGGTTTTGTTTTTTTGATAACAATAGAGTGTGTGTCTTGCTCAAGAATAGTAAATTCTATCCCCCGTTTTTTTAGCCAACGCCTGTAAGCATCAGGGGCAAAACCGGGTTGTTTCTGGTCAAGTATTACAGTGCTTATTGAAAAGTCGATTTTGGCTCTGCGAAGAATTTCATATAGCATTAAAAGCATAATAGTAGAATCTTTTCCTCCTGAAACTGCAACCAGCAATCTGTCTCCATCTTCCAGCATATGGTAATCTGAAATTGCAGACACCATCTTCTTGCGAATTTTTGTTCCCAGATCAGGCACTTTTTCTCCTCAAAATATTAGGATAATAGATGACAACCAAAGTAAAAATCTGTGAAGTTGTCAATGATCTCAGTACAGGCGTTTATCTGCAATTGTGATTTTTTCAGAAAAAAGGGGGGAGTAAAGGCAGAACGAAGGAAATAGAGAGATACGTTTTCTCGCTATGGGGCAGAATTTTATTTAGCGTCTGGTAAAAAACCGGGGGATAGATACGGTTTCTTAGTGGTGGTCGCCCCCGCCCCCGTTGCCGAACGTGTCCTGAAGAGTTTTGATAATAACATATGTCATACCAAGACCGATGATCCCCAGGGCATACCACAGGCCTCCCATGAAAACCATGTGGCCCATATCCCATATCCATTCAAATGAAAACGGAAACATTATATATCCTCCTTGCCTTTAAAAAGGCAGATTACTCCTCTATTGGGTTTAGTTCCTTTTCCTGTGGAAATATCGGTAGATAACGGTATGAAAATGCAATCAGGATAATACCGTATGCAACCGGAAGAATGGTTGTTGCCCACTCCTGCCAGCTTGGCAGGTACAGGTTCCAGCTGTCAAAGGGCATAACCGGCATGGCCATGGGTTGCATCACCATGACCCATCGGTTTAAACAGACACCCATAGTGCCACAGATTACAGCTGTTAACAGCAACTTCTGATTACTGCGAAGTTTCTTGGAAATAAGGATGACAGCCGGAACAATGCCGCCAATTACTATTTCAAGTAACAAAATCCACAGACCGTGATATAGAGGGTTTGAGTGTTCTGAACTGTAAAAGTCCATTAGATTAAATCCCATTGACGGTGCGGTAACCCAGGCCCAGTATATGGTGTCGATTATTTTTGCTATAATATAAGTTGATATCATGATCCCGGATATTTTTGCCAGGATATCTATTACGTAGTCTTTTACAAGTTTCTTTCCTGTAATTTTCTCTAAGATCTTTGTAAGAAGAATGGTAAAACATGGCCCGCATGCTGCCGCTGACCAGGTGTAAAGGAAGAATGTCCATGGCCATACAAGGATATGTTCCCTAAATGCAAAGGGACGACCGTATAGAACGCCGGAAACCCCGCCGAGTGATCCCTGGTGGAAGCAGGAGAGGAAAACACCGGTTGCCGCAAATACAGCCATTATGCCGTGCATGTTATGGGTGAAGTTGTGTATAAAAGGTATCTCGTCAAGTTTGCGGTTTTCAAGAACAAGGGGAATATACTCTATGGTAAGAACCGCAAAATAGCATGACAGGCAGAATGCAACTTCGGTGAGCATGAAGTGCACATTGGGATGCCAGAAAATAAACCAGCTTCTTAAAGGCTGCCCCACATCTATTGCAAGGATCAGAAGTGCGGAACTGTAGCAGATAAAGCCGATAAGGACCGCATAGTTGATTATATTTTTTAGTTCGTCAATTCCCAGTATATATTTCAGAAATCCGGAGAAAAACGCCCCGCCTCCTATGGCAATAACCGCCAGATCCGCCCAGATCCACAGGGCAAACCCGTAAGAATCATTCATGTTCGTCTGGTTAAGGCCTTTGAGCCAGCACAGAAGCATGGCATAAACGCCCCATAAAAGAACAACACCCACAATGCCCACTCCAAACAGAAATACAGGCAGGGAGCAGCGTTTGACGCCCTTTGGTATTAATGCAGAATCCATAAACTATGTGCTCCTTACAAAAAAATCAATTTATTAAAAGGCAATATAATTCAACCTTACAATCTTAATGGTGAAGCTCTTCCTTCACACCCTTGTGTTTTTCCTCTATGGTGTAGTTGTCGCCCATATCTCTGACCCACTTTTTACTCGAAAGATAGTATACCTTTGGGTTGGTTCCCAATCTTTCGAGAAGCCTGAAGGCATTCTTCTTTTTTGGTTTTCCGTGATGGGCCAAATCAGGCAATACCATCTGGTGAACCTTGTGGTGGGGATTGTTCAGGTCCCCAAATGTGATAGCCCCGGCAGGGCATGCCTGTGTGCATGATGTCTGGTAATCTTCCTCTCTTAACTCTTTTCTTCCCTGGAAATAAGCCTTGTCTTTTGCAAGCTGGTACCTGTGATAACAGAAACTGCATTTTTCAACAACGCCCCTCATTCGAGGTGAAACATTGGGGCTAAGGGATTTTTGCATCCCTTCGGGCCACACAGGATCCCACCAGTTAAAGTAGCGGGCATGATAGGGGCAGGCAGCCATGCAGTACCTGCATCCAAAACACCTTGTGTAAATCTGGCTGACAATGCCGGTTTCCATATCATAATCGGTTGCGGTTGCCGGGCAAACAGATACGCATGGTGAATGGCCGGAGTGCCTTCCCTCACAGTGCATGCATGGTCTTGGCAGGTAACATATTTCAGTGTCCGGAAAGGGTTTTTTATTAGTTAATTTGTAGACCCTCATCCATGTTATGCTGTCAAGCTTGTTGGATTCGTCTTCTTTAAACGGAACGTTGTTTTCAGCCATGCAGGCCACCATACAACTGCCACATCCTGTACACTTGTCCAGGTCTATCACCATTCCGTATTTTTTGTACTTCTTGTCTTGATTATGTTCTTGTTTCATCAGAACCTCATGCTGTTGTTTAAGCTTTCTTCAGCTTTGCACTGATTCCCCAGGCAACATCAAGGCCGGATGTGGGATCTGCAACCGGACCTATTAGTTTGTTAACGTTAACACCTTTACCTGCCAGGTATTTATCATAGGCTGTATGGCCAAGCCCTCTTGGCATAGCTATTACACCGGGTTTAATCCCATCAAAAATATTGACCTTAACTTTGGCGGAACCCTTTGAAGTGCTCAAGATTGCTGTTTGGCCTTGAGACAGGTGAAGCTTTTTTGCTGTTTCAGGATTTATCTCAATAAAAACATACTTGTCCTTAAGCACAATGTCTGAAACTGTCTTGATCGCAAATGGAGGATCCCCAACAGACCCGCTTGCTAATCTTATTGAATCGTAAGATATGAGCAAAAGATCATCTCTTTTTGGCGCCTCCGGCTCTTCATTATAACGGATGATGGCCGCAAACTCGAATTTGTTGGAGGGAGCAGCAAAAGGCCGGACATAACCAGGCCCTTGATAAAACCCCTGTTTTTCAAGGGGAGTAACCATGCTGCCAAGGGCCTGCCATAAACATTCCCTGTAACTGTTCCAGGGAAACGAGTCTGCAATGCTGCCCTTCAGGGCTTTTGCTATTTGAATCAACGAGTCCCCCACATGCTTTGTGTTAAACTGAGGGGGTACAACAGGCTTTGACATGCTTATAACCGGTTTTGTCAGGCCAAAAGAAGTTGGAACATCTTCGTTGCGTTCAAGAAAGCAGTGGTTGGGTAGGATGATGTCGGCATATTGCGCTGTTTCATCCTTATATGTGGCAAAACTCACCACATAGGGTATCTTGCCGAATGCCTTCTTAACTTCATCGGTTCCGGACATTGTATATAAGGGGTTGGCGCCTGAGACAAAAAGAGCCTGTATTGGTGATTCGTTTTTCGAATTAATGATACCCGGCAGCTGATTTAAAAGGTGTTTTGTGTATGGGTATTTTCCGGTTCCTGCACCATCAATTCGTTCTTGTTGCAT
>JAUXBD010000298.1 GCA_030619585.1 Desulfobacteraceae bacterium | reverse complement strand
TTTGTTTACGAAGCGCATGTTGGCATGGCCCAGGAAGAGGAGAAGATCGGTTCATACCGTGAATTTACAAAGCATATCCTCCCGCGGATCGTGGATAGCGGTTATAATACCCTGCAGCTAATGGCGATCCCTGAGCATCCATATTATGGCTCCTTTGGTTATCATGTATCGAACTTTTTTGCCGCTTCCTCCAGATTTGGAACACCGGAGGAACTAAAGGAATTAGTCGATACAGCCCATGCAGCGGGTCTTGCCGTGATAATGGATATTGTCCATTCCCATGCTGTTTCAAATGAAGTAGAAGGGCTGAGCCGGTTTGACGGAACTTACCATCAATATTTTCATGAAGGCCAACGCGGATTTCACAAAGCCTGGGATTCTCGCTGCTTTGATTACGGCAAACATCAGGTTCTTCATTTTCTTCTTTCAAACTGCCGCTTCTGGCTTGACGAATACCGAATTGACGGGTTCCGTTTTGATGGAATCACAAGCATGCTTTACCATCACCACGGACTGGGAAAGGCATTTACTTCTTATGACGATTATTTTAACGACAGTGTTGATGAGAAAGCGCTTGTATATCTCTCACTCGCTAATCAGCTTATTCACGAACTGCGTCCCGATGCAGTTACTATAGCCGAAGACATCAGCGGAATGCCCGGGTTGGCTGTTTCTTCATCAAATGGCGGGATCGGTTTTGACTACAGATTTGCAATGGGCATTCCAGATTACTGGATAAGTCTGACAAAGGATGTGCGTGACGAAAGCTGGAATATGGGACATCTGTGGCATGAACTTACCAACAGAAGAATTGAGGAAAAAACCATAAGCTATGCTGAATCCCATGATCAGGCTCTTGTGGGTGATAAAACTCTCATGTTCCGGCTTGCTGGTTCACACATGTACAGGCACATGAGCATTTCTGATGAAAATATCATTATTGACAGGGCCATTGCCCTGCACAAACTCATCCGGTTTATAACATTATGCACTGCAGGAAGCGGTTATCTTAACTTTATGGGCAATGAATTCGGTCATCCCGAATGGATCGATTTTCCTCGCAAAGAAAATTCATGGTCATATCTTTATGCACGCCGGCAATGGAGCCTCGTTGATAATACAAATCTGAAGTATCATCTCCTTGCCTGTTTTGACCGCGACATGATTGCACTGGCAAAACATTACAGGCTTTTGAATACGTCCGGGCTGGATCTTTTATTTGAACATTCAGATGATAAAGTAATAGCTTTTAATCGAGCAGAGCTATTGTTTGTATTTAATTTTCATCCTTTCAATTCTTATGTGGACTATAGTTTTGAGACTTTACCGGGAAAATACCGTATGGTCTTTGACAGCGATGCCGAAAGATATGGAGGCCATGGCCGGTTGCTTTCTGATCAATATCATTACACGCGCCTTTATGTTTTAGATGGCGGAAAGCGGCATATGATTAGTTTATATCTTCCAACGCGCACAGCTTTTGTCTTAGAGAAGATCCAAAGCCATTCCCGTCTTAATTAACCCTAACGTTGCAAAAGTCGAGGGTGCCGCAGATCCAAGGCGTCAAGGGTGAGGCTGTAGTAATTTACGCCGAGAATTGCTGCGGACGTGATAAAGCCGTTGACTTTTTACCACTTGTTTTTTAAATTAATAAAATAGGTAAATAAAAACACTGTTTAATATTTACGTTACTCCCGCGAAATCGAGAGTCTATAGCCCGCTGAATTTAAAGGAGGTTTGATATGAAGGAATTTAATAAAATTTTATTTCCAGTTGATCTTTCAGAAGCGGCTCCAAAAATCGTTCCTTATGTAAAACTCATGGCTAAAAAATTTGAGTCGGAAATTCATCTTTTATTCGTAGCACGTGTTTTTGAATATTTTTCAGGTATTTATGTCCCCCATCCTTCAATCAATCAATTCGAAGACGAAATAGTAGAAGGAGCTAAAAAAAAGCTTAAAGAATTTACTGAGGAATATTTTTCGGATTTGCCTGAAACCAAAACAGAAGTAATTACAGGAGATATTTCAGAAGAAATTTTAAGATATGCAGCATCTAATGACGTTGGTTTGCTTATTATGGGAACCCATGGCAGGAAGGGGCTTGACAAGGTGGTCTTCGGCTCTATAGCAGAAAGGGTATCAAAGACTTCCCCTGTGCCGGTTCTTCTGGTAAATCCCTATAAATAACTTTTTCTGAGTTGCAGCAGATAATATGGCCGTGGAGTATTTAATAAAAATATTGAGAGTTGTTAGTGTAGAGGAGGTATCATTATGTTGGTCAAAAACTGGATGAGCAAGACGGTTATAACCGCCGATGCCGATGATTCAATTCATGATGCTATGAAGTTGTTAAAAACACATAAAATCCGCATGCTGCCTGTTATAAAAAAAAGCAAGCTTGTCGGAGTCATTACTGACAGGGATATAAAAAGGGCATCAGCCTCTGACGCCACCACACTGTCAGTTCATGAGCTTAATTATATACTGTCCACGGTTAAGGTGAAGGAGATTATGTCCAAAAGGCCCATTACAGTTCCTTTTGATTATACTGTGGAAGAGACAGCCGGGGTGCTTCTGGAAAATAAAATATCAGGAGTTCCGGTGATTGACCATGATGGCAGGGTCGTGGGGACTATTACTCAAACAGATCTGTTCAAAGTATTAATCTCACTGACAGGCGTTGGGAATAGAGGGGTTCAGTTTGCCCTCCAGTTGAAAGACAGGCCGGGCTATATCAAGGAGGTTTCTGATATTATCCGGGAAGATAAGGGGCATATTGTAAGTATTTTGAGTTCAAACGAACAGGTGCCGGAAGGATACCGCAATGTTTATATTCGGATGTACGGCGTTGACCGGTCAAAGCTTCCTCAACTTATCGAAGTTTTAAAAGAAAAGGCAATCCTTATTTACATGGTGGATCACGAGGCAAACACAAGAGAGATCTATTAATATGGACTGTCTCTAAAAGAGTTGGCAGGACTATAAGGGTTCAAGGGTTCGAGTGAAATGTTTACAAATGAAGAAATTTGCTTGAGAGTTTTTTCAACATACTGGCTCACCCTTGCATTGCTTGACAGAACCATATCAAGCTGTCTGGTATGCATTACAAGATGACCGAGAATTTTCAGTCTATCTTATAAATAATTTTTTTTATGTCCTTCCAGCCACGCAAAAACCAGATCATCTTTTACCTCAACCCAAAAATCAAACTTTTCTAAAATGATTTTAATAAAATCAGCCCTTCTTGCCC
>JAUXBD010000321.1 GCA_030619585.1 Desulfobacteraceae bacterium | reverse complement strand
TTTTTCAGGACCGGTAAAACCCATTGCAAGGATAACCATGTCAGCAGCCACTTCAAATTCCGTACCGGGTATTTCAACAGGAGAAAGCGGCCCCCCCTCTTTTCTTGCCTCCCATTTAACTTCCGCACAAAGCATTTTTTTTAATATCTCGTTTTCTCCTATAAACGACTTCGTTGTAACAGCCCATTTTCTTGTGCCGCCCTCTGTGTGGGCATGTGTTTCACGGAGTATAAGAGGCCAGGTGGGCCATGGTGTGGATTCGGGTCTCTCTATGGAGGGCTCAGGAAGAATCTCAAACTGAGAAACTTGTTTTGCACCCTGCCGATGAGATGTGCCAAGGCAGTCTGAGCCTGTGTCCCCTCCGCCGATAACAACAACTGTTTTGCCTGATGCTGTGATCTCTTGTCGGGTATCAAATGTCTCTCCGGAATTTTTTTTGTTCTGCTGGGTCAAAAAATCCATTGCAAAATAAACACCCGAAAGTTCGCGGCCCGGTATCAAAAGGTCCCTTGGTTCCCGCGCCCCGCAGGCAAGACAAACCGCATCAAAACGATCCTTAAGGTAACGATACGAGATATCCTCGCCTGCTTTTATGCCTGTTTCAAAAACGATACCCTCATCTTCCATCAGTTTTATCCGGCGTTCAACCACCCATTTTTCAAGTTTAAAGTCCGGTATTCCGTACCTTAGTATGCCTCCTGGATATTTTGCGTTGTCAAAAACGGTAACTATGTATCCGGCTTTATTCAGGCAGTCTGCTGCAGCCAGTCCTGCCGGGCCTGAACCGATAATCGCAATACGTTCGTCACGATAGGTTGTGGGCTTGGATGGCTGGATATAGCCCTTCTCAAAACCTTTTTCAATAACTTCGAGTTCAATCTGTCTTATTGTAACGGGCTCACCATTAATACCGGCCACGCATGCGGCTTCGCATGTGGCAGGGCAAATCCGTCCTGTAAATTCAGGAAAATTGTTTGTTGACATCAAAACATCAAGGGCTTCACTCCATCTTTTCTGATAAACAAGGTCATTGAATTCGGGAATAATATTGGCAAGTGAGCATCCGCAGCCATGGCAAAAAGGAATGCCGCAATCCATACATCTAGCTGCCTGCTCATATATATCTTTTTCATCCAGTTGAAGTTCCACCGCTTTGAAATCCCCTATCCGTTCATTTTTGGGACGGTACCCGGGGGTTTTCCTCTGAAATTCAATAAAACCTGTTGTTTTACCCATGCTGCACCTCTTGTCTTTCCGTGGCCTCATCTTCTTTGCTCATCTTACCCAGGACTTTTCGATATTCCATTGGGAAAACCTTTACAAAAAATGGCAGACTTGCGTCCCAGTTCGACAGTATTTTCTCAGCCTGCGTGCTTTTCGTGTATTCCATATGAAGAGAAATCATCTTCTTAAGTTCTTCTATATCCAGGTTTTCAACAACAAGCTCCAGGTCCACCATATCAAGATTGCAGCAATCGTCGAACTGCTGCTCCGGATCATAGATATAGGCAATTCCACCGCTCATGCCTGCGGCAAAATTGATTCCCGTATCCCCTAGCACAACAACCCTTCCGCTGGTCATATATTCACATCCATGATCTCCCACCCCTTCCACAACAGCGTATGCGCCGCTGTTTCTTATCGCAAAGCGCTCACCGACCTTTCCCCGTATATAAACCTCTCCGCTGGTTGCCCCGTAAAGTAGTACGTTTCCGGCAATTATATTTTCAGACGGCTCAAAAGATGATCCTTGTGGGGGCTTTAGTATTATCTTCCCTCCTGATAATCCCTTTCCAAGATAGTCATTTGCCTCACCTTCTAATACCATTGTAAGACCTTTTGCCGCAAAAGCACCGAAACTCTGGCCTGAAGACCCGTTAAACCTGCAGGTGATAGTATCGTCAGGCAAGCCTTTGTTCCCGTAGCGAAGGGCAATTTCACCGGAGAGCATTGCACCGGTCGTCCGGTTAACATTTTTTATGGGAAGGTCAATTTGGACTTTTTCTTTTGAATTCAGCGCTTTTTTTGCACAAGATATCAGTTTGCGATCCAAAACATCTCCGGTGGTTTCCGGCTGAAGTTCGACCTGCCTTTTAGGCCTGTTGTCAGGCGATTTCGGGCTGTACAGTATCTTTGAAAAGTCAAGGCCTCTTGCCTTCCAAAAATCTATTGCCCTGTTTTTTTCAAGAAGGTCGGATCTTCCTATTAAATCGTCCATTTTCGAAAAACCGAGCTGCGCCATGTATTCACGTACTTCCTGAGCTATCATTGTAAAAAAATTGACCACATGGTCGGGTTGCCCTGAAAACAGTTTTCGCAGCTCAGGGTCCTGGGTCGCAACCCCCACAGGGCAGGTATTATTATGGCATTTTCTCATCATAACGCATCCCAGGACCACCAGCACCGTTGTGGCAAAGCCGAACTCTTCAGCACCCAAAAGTGCTGCAATAATAACATCTCTGCCGGTTTTAAGTTGTCCGTCAGTCTGTACTCTGATCCTGCTGCGAAGATTATTCAGGATTAGTGTCTGCTGAGTTTCACTAAGGCCAAGCTCCCATGGGGCTCCTGCATGTTTTATTGAAGAAAGGGGAGATGCACCTGTTCCCCCGTCATAACCGCTTATAAGCACCATGTCTGCATGGCCCTTTGCCACTCCGGCTGCAATGGTTCCCACTCCAACTTCCGATACCAGCTTTACGGAAACCCTGGCATTGGGATTGACGTTTTTCAGATCAAAGATAAGTTGGGACAGATCTTCAATGGAGTATATGTCATGGTGGGGAGGAGGAGATATAAGAGTAACGCCGGTGGTTGAATGGCGCACTCTTGCGATCTCTTCATTTACCTTATGCCCTGGTAGCTGACCTCCTTCGCCGGGCTTTGCACCCTGTGCAATCTTAATCTGGAGCTCTTTTGCATTAACAAGAAATTCAGTGGTCACCCCAAAGCG
>JAUXBD010000273.1 GCA_030619585.1 Desulfobacteraceae bacterium | reverse complement strand
GACCCCTTGAAGACTACAAGGTTGATAGGCCGGATGTGTAAGTACAGTAATGTATTTAGCTTACCGGTACTAATTGGTCGTGAGGCTTAGCCACAAAATTATGTTGCTATAGGATGAGTACTGCGTTTAAAAGATGAGATATACATACTAATTGGGATTTAAAAGAAAAACTTTTTTCGGTGGCGATGGCAAAGAGGTCACACCCGTTCCCATCCCGAACACGGAAGTTAAGCTCTTTAGCGCCGATGGTACTGCATGGGAAGCTGTGTGGGAGAGTAGGAAGCTGCCGGAAAATCTTTATAAAACCCCGGATCGTTAAATCGATTCGGGGTTTTTTTGTTGTAAAAAGAGTCAAACATTTTTATACCTATGCATTTACAATAATTTGACAACCATTTTGTAATGGTGAACAAATGCTAAGTGAAAAGGAGAAGCTTGACAGCCTCGCTGCATTGGGAATTGAGCTTAACCAGATAAATGACCTTGACCTCCTTATGGAAAGGATACTTTTCAAAGCAAGAAATTTTGTTAATGCGGATGCCGGTTCTGTCTATATAAAAGAGGAAGATAATCTTCTTTTTACATATACGCAAAATGATACGCTTCAGATGCGCTTGCAAAAAGGGGAGAAATTGATCTATTCAACCTTTTCCATCCCTATTGATGAAACAAGTATTGCAGGATATGTGGCCGCAACCGGAAAAGTGCTTAACCTGCCGGATGTATATAAGATTAATCCCACCAAACCATATCAGTTTAGAGGTAAAATCGATGAGGCATCTCAATATACAACCAAGTCTGTTCTGACAGTTCCACTTAAAACCCAACAAAAAAATATTCTTGGAGTGCTGCAGATTATCAATGCCAAGGATGATGAAAAACATGTTGTTGCCTTTTCAAAACATGATGAGAAGATAATGTTTCATTTTGCCAGTGTCGCCTCGGTTGCAATTGAAAGAGCTCAGATGACAAGGGCAATTCTCCTTAGAATGATACGTATGGCTGAGATGCGAGATCCCAAGGAAACAGGAGCGCATGTTAACAGAGTGGGAGGATATGCGGTGGAAATTTATGAGCAGTGGGCACGCAGGCATAATATTCCAAAGAAAGTAAGCGATGAAGAGCGAGACGTTCTAAGAATGGCTGCAATGCTCCATGATGCAGGAAAGGTGGGGATTTCCGATGTTATTTTGAAAAAACCAGGAAAACTTGACAGCGATGAATATGATACAATGAAGCAGCACACTGTCCTTGGCGCCCAGCTGTTTCTTGACAGGCAGTCAAAATTCGATGACGCTGCCATGATAGTTGCCCTGAATCATCATGAAAGGTGGGACGGAAACGGGTATCCAGGTCACATCGATATTACAACCGGTGCACCCATAAAAAAGCATGTGCGACCCGATGGAACACCCGCAGGAAAGAAAGGTGAGGAGACACCTGTTTTTGGCAGAATTGTGGCTCTTGCCGATGTTTATGATGCTCTTTCTTCTGTCCGGACTTATAAAAAGGCCTGGGATGAATCAAGGGTGCTGTCTTTTATAGAAAAAGAGGCCGGCGCTCAGTTTGACCCGGAAATGGTGGAAATTTTTTTTTCAAGCCTGAATATGCTTAGATCCATAAAGGAAAGATACAGGGAGTAATTTAAAGTTTAAGACTTTATTTGTAAGCTTCTATATGCTTCGTATTAGCACCTCGTCAACCTTATCAGATATCTTTATGTATGTGTAGTTCCCGTTGAAGAACGGACCGGGATTAATAATTTGTGTGTCACCTATTTTATCAATAGCACATGCTTCATGAATGTGGCCTGTAAAACACAAAAGAGGCTGGTTTTTTTCAATGAACTGTCGTACAGATTTGCTGCCCACATACATGCCTGTATTTAGGATGTCGCAGGCTGTCTGAAACGGGGGTTGGTGTGAAACAAGAACAATAGGGATGTCTGAGGGTAGTTCGGATAATCCCTTATCAAGTGAAAGTTTAAAGTCATCTTCCGACATTTCATTTGGCGTGTTAAAAGGAGTAAAAAGGGAACCGCCCACGCCTATAAATCCGATATCGTTGACTACAGTTCCTTTGCCATGGATGTTTAAGCCCTCTTTTTCTATGCAGTCGTATACTTGCCTGTAGTCGCAGTTGCCTGATATGGCCAGAATTGACGAGGGGTTTTTCCGTATGGCATTTATAACCTCCATGGCTTCTTTCTCCCTGCCAAAGTTGGTTATATCTCCCCCAATAAGCACCACGTCAGCCTCTGAGAGCTCATCATATATTTGCTCAATTTTGGAAATGTCTCCGTGGATGTCTGTTAAACCAATGATAATCATATGTGTTACCTCCCTTAAAATCCAAGCGATATTTAAAGAGTGATTCCCTTATGACAAAATCCTTATCTCTCTTTTGGGATAGGGTATCTCAATTCCATTTTTATCAAAGGCATCTTTTACATTATCTGTAATATAAGAGATCGTATCCATGCGTTTTCGGGCATTGCTTATCCATACACGAAGCTGCAGGTCAATTGCAGATTCTCCAAAATTTCTCACAACCACAACAGGAGCAGGTTCTTTCTTAACCCATTCAGCGCTAATTGCAACCCCGATAATAGTCTGTTTTGCTTTGGGAATGTCTGTATTATAAGCTACGCCGATATTTACTCGAACCCTTATGTCTGAGGAGTTGGCCGTATAGTTTACTATATCACGGGTCATGATCTCATTGTTGGGGATGATAACTATTATATTATCGGTAGTTCTTATTTTTGTTGCGCGAAGCCCTATATCGATAACATCCCCCCATGAAGCTGTCCCAGGCGGAGTACTCCACATCTCTATGCGATCACCCATCTCAAAGGGCCTGTCAATTAAGAGCAAAACGCCTGCTATAAGGTTTGAAAGGGTGTCCTTTGCGGCAAAGCCTATGGCCACACCTGCTATTCCGGCTCCGGCAACAAACGGCATAACATTTATACCCAGAGTATCAAGGGCCAAGATTATTGCTGTTGTGAAAATTATAACAGCGGCAAATTTATCTAAAAGTTCAAATAAAATATTATCTATATTGGTGTCGGTTCTATCGGCGATGTGTTTTTGAAGAAATGCAAGCAGTACTTTAACAAAGTCAACTGCAGGTTTTGATAGAAGCAGAATAAGTGTTGCATAAAAAAGTTTTTCAAACAATTGGATATTGAGAAGATTAATAAGGTATGTGCCTGTACCAAAAATCAGGGTATATCCGAGTATCTTTCTTGCAAGGGGGAAAATTTGATCGCTTATATGGGTTTTTTCATATTTTTCAAACCTCTTTTTTGCAAAGGAAAAAATATAAAGAAGTATAAACCAGGCAATAACCGAAACAGCAATGGCAACCAGAAATTTATAAAAAACAATTAAATGAATCGATTCCGTGTTAATCTGGACCCCAATTTTTTCAAGTATTTTGCTTATATTATCCATCAAGAACCCCTTGTTTTGAAGGGCATATTTAGTTGAACTATTTTGATTGGTTAAATTTGTTT
>JAUXBD010000163.1 GCA_030619585.1 Desulfobacteraceae bacterium | reverse complement strand
GCATATGTCGAGTTTTCACAACGCAGTCAGCCGGGATGAACCGGCTTCCAAAATGTGAAGTTATTTTTGAGTGAGCCCTAATGCATTCTTACAATTCGAAAGCCTATAAAATTATCCCCCCTATATGGTGAAACATAATCCCTGTAAGCGCTGCGAACCCCCCCTGCATAGTTGCGCCAGCTTCCCCCACGGCATACACGTAACAAACCTTTTGACGGCCCTGTTGGGTTATTTACAGCGCCTGAAGGGTACTCATTTTTCCAGTCCTGACACCATTCCCATAAATTACCGTGCATGTCATACAAACCCCATTTATTTGGCTTTTTTTGCCCTACAGGATGAGTTTTTTTCTCTGAATTATTTATATACCAGGCATATTCTTCAAGTTTGTTTTTGTCATTGCCATAGCAGAAAATTGCAGCGCTTTTTGCATTGCAGGCATATTCCCACTCAGCTTCGGTTGGGAGCCTGTATTTGCGTGTCTTTTCTTTCTGATTTAGCTTGCGAATAAATTCTTGAGTATCATTCCAGCTAATATTTTCCATTGGACAGTCACCCCCACACTTTTTAAAGAATGGACGAAATGGGAAAGTAACTGATTCATCACCCATAACTGCTTTCCACTGGGCTTGAGTTACTTCAGTAGTTTGCATATAAAAACCTTCTGTTAAAGACACCTGATGATACTTTTCATCTTCGTCTCTAATAGGAGCCTTTGGATGTGATCCCATCATGAATGTGCCGGATGGTATGTGGACAAATTTCATACCGATAGAATTTTTACCGTATTTCTTATCTGTATAAGTGACAAATGATGTAATTTTATTAGGTTTTGATTTAAAAGGCTCAGGTTTTTCTTTTGAATATTCAGAGGCGGTTTTGACTTCTTTAACTTTTTTGGGGTCAGGTTCGATTATTTTTATTGTTTTAGATTTTTGTGCAGGTTTTTTAATTATCTTAGGTTGTGGTATAACCGTTTCAGCCCTGACAGGCTGAGGCCTGGCCTGTTTAACTTTAGCAGGCTGTGGTTTGGACTTTTCAATTTTTACGGGCTGCGGTTCACTTTTTTCAACTTTGACAGGTTGAGATTTGACTATCTCAGGCTCTGATTTATCTGTTTCAGATCTTGAAAAAAATTGATCATTAGCTTCTTCGGGAGTTGGTTCAGGCTTGACATTTTCGACATCATCAGGTTTTGTCTCAATTTTAAATTCTTTTTTCTTTTCTGCCTGTGCAACAGCCGGAGGAGTTTGTTCATGTTCTGTTTGTTTTTTTATTTGTTTATTGTTAAACAATATTCCTGCAACAACTATTGCTGCAATAAAAACAGTACCAGCTATACCTAAAAATGCCTTTCTTTTTATTGCAGCCTTTTCAAGTGTGATTTTTTCTCTTTCCCTGGCGAGTTCTTCTTTCTCTTTTTCTATTAAATCCCTTTCTTGAGCCAATCCTCCTTTTTTATTTACGATTATTCCTTTGCTGGTAAGTATAAGATCCTTTTCTTGAGCTAATCCTCCTTTTTTATTTACGATTATCCCTTTGCTGGTAAGTATGAGATCCTTTTTTTGTGTTTTCTCTTTTTGGGGTTCTACTTTCTTTTGTTTTTTTTCCTTACTTGTTGTTTTTCCATTTTCTTTTATTACAACTTCTTTTTCAGTTATTATGAATCTTTTTCTTTTTTTCTTTTCAAGATTTTTAGCTTTTAATTCCGGTTGTGTCTTCTTTTCTTTTTTCAGTATTGGTTTGTCAGGTTCTTCAGTAAGCGGAGTATTAGTTGTTTTTGTTTCTTTATTTTCAGATCTGGTGATATCATCCTTGCCATTGCCATAAGTTAACCTGATCATTCCAATACAACCATGGCAGTTAAAAAATCCAGAATCTGATGTCGCTTCTGATAGTTCTATAATATTTTTAATATCTTGATATAGCTCAAGGCAGATCGATTTTTCATCTGGGGAGTCAAAGATTTTGTCTGGGAAATGGATCTCTTCCCCTGTTTGATATCTGGGGCAATTATATTCTTCAACTATTTTAAAGATTAACTGAGGCAAACCTGTTTCTCTATAATTTCAGTAGATTCAAATGTTTTTTATTATGTATCACCGTTACTTGTTTCTACGGCTCAAGGGATAAGAACTCGCTTTTTTATCGAGAATGTGAGTTGAAAAATGTGTATAGAAAATGGGGTTGTATGTCAATATAAATTTAACACATGATGTGGTAGCGCTAACAGCAAGACAATGGCCAACTTTTACTTAAACATTATCGCATAGCCCTTGCCAGGGTTAGTACAGTCACCTTACGGGCGTCGCCTTTAAGCAAAACTCTTGCACACTCATTTGCAGTTGCGCCGGTTGTGTAAACATCGTCAACAAGAAGTACTCTTTTCCCTGAAATATCCGCCTTTGGGCGAAGAGAAAAAGCTCCTTTTATGTTTGATATCCGTTTTTTTCTGTCCAGCCCGGTCTGAGATTTTGTTTTTCTGCTTCTAACAAGAAGGCCCTTTTCTATTCTAAAAGGTGAAGGAATTGAGCCGGTAATATCAGCAAGCATATCCCACTGTTTAATGAGAAGATATGCCTGATTAAATCCCCTTTTCCTGAACCTTTGTATATGCAGGGGAACAGGCACAATAATATCCGGGGTAAAGAGATCAAACATATCTACAAATGCTGCAAAAAGAAGCATGCCAAGGGGCTTTGCCAGTTGCAATTTGCCATTATACTTAAAACGATGGATCAAAGTCATTAGAGACTGATCATAGATGCCGGCCCCCCTGGCAATTTCAAACTCTTTCGGGATTTCAATGCACTCCTGGCACATGTGGTCCTCTCCCTGGCGGCTTTTAAACATGACTCCGCACTTTGAGCATAAAGGAGATTCCACCGGAAGATAGCCCTGCCTGCAGGAAATACACAAAAATGGAGCCATCAAGAGGTCAAATCTTTTGTCCTTATCTTTATAAAGCTTAAGAAGTGGTGAAAGGCTTTCTCTTTTTAAATTACGGCTCGGCAGGCGGAAGCCGTTTGTTTTTTTTAAACGGAAAAATGATCTGCATATAAGACATTTGGAGGGGAACACCGCTTCGGTCAGGGCGCCTGCAATGCCCTGAATAACTTTATAAGAAAAAGTGTGAAGTGTGAAGTTTGAAGTGCCTAAAGTTAATGTGTCGCTTCGCTCCTTCATTTTTTGCATCTCTGCCTGAACGCCTCGTACATAACAACTGCACCGGCAACAGAAGCGTTAAGTGAGTCCACAGGCCCTTTCTGGGGGATAGCTATAAGGTGATCACAGTTCTTTTTTACAAGGGGACGGATCCCTTTTTCTTCTCCTCCTATAACAATGGCAATAGGAGATGTTAAATCACCTGAGTAGAGAGAACTGCCGGAAACTTTATCCAGACCCATAATCCACAACCCCTTTTCTTTAAGCGTTCGAATAGTATTTACCATGTTTGTAACCCTGACCAGACAAATATGCTCAAGTGCGCCTGCAGAGGTTTTTGAAACAACAGGGGTGGGAGATGCGGATCTGTCTTTGGGGATCACAACTCCGGTGACTCCGCTGCAAAGGGCAGTCCTGACCAGTGCTCCGAAATTGTGAGGATCAAGTATATTATCCAGCATTAGCAGAAAAGGGGGAGTTTCGGCGGATTTTGTTTTGCCGATTATATCAGCAAGGCCGACAATAGGGTAGGGGGTGGTCTTTGCCATGACCCCCTGATGCATATCCGTACCGGCCATGGATCGGAAATTAGTCGAGCCTGTTTTTTGAACGGGGATGTTTAAGGCTTCGGCAAGATCAACAATTTGGTTCTGGCGTTTTGAGGTTTTCTCCCTGGTTACATATACTTCAAAAAATTTTCTTCTCTTTGCCTTTAACCCCTCAAACACAGGGTGAAACCCATACAGTATTTCGGTTTTTTGTTTTGTCACCGTCTTATCCGGAAGATCTGTATCTTTCTATAAGAGACAAAAACTCATCTTCTGCTCTTGAAAGGTTATCGTTTACAATGATGTGTCGGTAAAGATCTTTTTGAGCCACCTCCTGTTTTGCATTTTGCATGCGCCTTTCAATCACATGAGGATCGTCTGCGCCCCTTGATTCAAGGCGGTTTCTTAATTCATCAAAGGATGGCGCCATTATGAAGATCGTTATGCTTTCAGGGTATTTCTCAAGAATCTGCCTTGCGCCCTGGACATCTATTTCAAGGAGTATGTCTTTTCCTGATAATAGTTCCTTGTCCAGGTACTCGGTAGATGTGCCGTAATAATTTTCGTGAACAACCGCCCATTCCGCACACTTGCCGTTTTTTATACCCTTTTCAAACTCAGCTTGTGTAATAAAAAAGTATTCAACCCCATCTTGTTCGCCCGGCCTGGGTTTTCTTGTTGTGTACGATATTGAAAAAATGATGTTGCCAAATCGTTTTAAAAGAGCCTTGCACAGGGTTGATTTACCGGCACCTGATGGCGCTGATATGATAAAAAGCCGTCCGCTCCTGCGGTTTGAATCTTTTGCTGAAAAGGACTGTGGGCTTTTTTCATGATTCATCGCTGGTTACCGCCCCTCTTTTAAATTTGCATAACGCTGGGATATTGTTTCTGCCTGGATTCCCGAAAGGACAACGTGGTTGCTGTCCATTACTATGATTGACCGGGTTCTGCGGCCGTAGGTTGCATCAACCAGACGTTTTTCTTCCTTGGCTTCATCCTTGAGACGTTTCATGGGTGCTGAATTCGGCGACACAATGGCAACCACGCGCTCAAGAACCACGCTGCTTCCAAAACCTATGTTTAAAAGACTCTGTTCCATTCTACCTCCTGATTATGTCGCATAGAGCTATCTATCAAGGTTACGCTGCCTTATGTGCTATACCCCCTGCAATTATTCCACGTTTTGAACCTGTTCACGT
>JAUXBD010000182.1 GCA_030619585.1 Desulfobacteraceae bacterium | reverse complement strand
GAATGGCTATTTTGCCCAATTACGGCGTCAGGAAAAAATTTTAATCCTCGAAATATTACATATATTCCTGCGGTTAAAATTTTTTCCATCCTTGTACTTTAACAAAATATCCTATTCGTGGACGGAAACTAACTTACATTATTTACCTTCAGTCAGCCCCCCGTCCATTGTTACTGTGGTCGCGTTAAAACCTACTGCGCTGTCAGAGAGGAAGAACATTATGGTTTCCGCGACCTCTTTTTTAGTCAGGGCCCTTTTAATCGGTATTTTTTCAATAATTTCCTCTTCCTGAGACTTAAGATATTTTTCACCGCGTCCTGTTTTAACATATCCCGGACGAAGAGACATGGTTGTTATTCCCTTTTCTCCAAGTTCCAGTCCCAGACTTCTGTAAAGAGCTTCAGAAGCCAGCTTGGATGCGGCATAAAAACCTTGACCGGGATTTGGCATTCCGGCAGCAGTTGAGGAGACAAAAATAAGGCGTCCCATCCTTTTTTTAAGCATGGCCCGTGCAGCTCTTTTTAATACCAGGGCTCTAAAAGAGATATTGTTTTCAAAATATTTGTATACATGCTCTGAATCTGCAGCAGCGATCAGGCGTTCAAAATCCCCCTGTGCAAAATCAACCAGGTAGTCCGGATCATCTTTTACAGTATCAAACAAGGTGTCGGCAGATCCGGGATCTGAAAGGTCGATGTGTACAATCTCATATTTCCCCTTATCCAAAGGGATTCTATCGCTAAGATCTCTGTAACGGCTTTTTTTTCTTGATGTAAGAACGGGAAACAGTCCGTTATCTGCCATCATTACGGCAAGACAGATAGCCAGATCACATGTTCCCCCCAGTATAAGTGCACGATGCCCGGAAAAGCTAAGTTTCATATCGTAATTTACCAGTTACAACTTTTTGGCTTTTATTATAAAGAGTGCAGCCTATCCCGCCTTTAATCTCCTGAATCCTGAAATTATACTTGCCGGGAGAAACAAACCTTGCAAACCTGAAATTTTCTATTAAAAAAGTATCTTCTTTTATCCCCAGCCTTTTGCACGCCTCCATAAAAGCATTTACTATTACACTACCCGGCACAACCGGATTTGAAGGAAAGTGATCCATATATATCCTATCTTCCGGGTCAAAGAAAAAAACACCATCCATTTTTAAACACCCTATAATCCGCTTCTATTAGGCAGAAGATGAGAAGATAAGAGGCTGAGAAGTTTAGAAATACAGAGATTTAACAACTTCAGCTTCAGATATACTTATCTTATCTTATGATTTTTCTGAAAGTCCCGCTATTTTCAGCGAGGTTATCTGCTGTCTTTCCGTTTTTTTCAACTTCTTATTTTCTTATCTTCTCGAAGCAAAGCGTAGATCCCGCTATTTTCAGCGGGGTTATCTTCTCAACTTCTTATCTTCTCAACTTCTTATTTTCTTATCTTCTCAACTTCTTGCCCTTCAGCCCTTCAGTCACTTTCCGTATAGCATCATATGTATCTCGCAAATCCTGTCGATCTCCTCCATTGAAATTGCCAGAGGGGGCATAATAACAATCACATTGCCCAGGGGTCTTATTATAAGCCCATGTTTTCTAGCCTCAACTATCACCCGATGTCCGATCCTCTCTTTTGCAGGATACTCCTTTTTGCTATCCTTGCATACTACCAGCTCTATTCCAGCCATGATTCCCCTCTGGCGGATATCTCCCACATGGGGCAGGTCTGAAAAAGTTTTGAGCTTTTCGGTAAAACGTTTTATCTTCCCCTGCAGATTTTCTATTACATTTTCCTCTTTAAAAATATCAATGTTAGCCTCAGCTACAGCACATGCAAGGGGATTCCCCGTATAGGTGTGACCGTGAAAAAATGTCTTAAACTCCTCATGGGCTCCAAGAAACCCATGAAAAATCGCTTCGGTTGCAAGGGTTGCTGCAAGGGGCAGATAGCCTCCGGTGATCCCCTTTGCAAGTGCCATTATGTCCGGAGCCACATCCTCGTGCTCACAGGCAAACATCTTTCCTGTTTTCCCAAAACCAACTGCCACCTCATCTGCGATCATGAAAATATTGTACTTTGTGCAAAGCTCTCTTATCCTTTTTAAATAGCCTTGCGGCTGGAGTAAGATTCCTGCCGCACCCTGGACCAGTGGCTCTATAACCAAAGCACAAACCTCGTGGTCATGGCTTGCCATAAGCTCTTCCACCTGATCTATGCATTTCAAATCGCATTCGGGAAATGATTCTCCTATTGGACACCTGTAGCAGTGCGGTGAATCTGCCTTAAAGGAATCAAAGAGAAGAGGATGGTATTTTTCATGAAAAAGGTCTATGCCTCCCAGACTCACGGAACCTATAGTATCCCCGTGATATGCATTTTTAAAGGATATAAACCGGGTCTTATTTGTGTCACCTCCTGCAGCTTGCCGGTGATACTGAAAAGCCATCTTCAGGGCTATCTCCACGGCTGTTGAGCCGTTGTCGGAGTAGAAAACCCTTGTGAGGCCTTCCGGCGCGATCTTGACCAGTTTTTGTGCACACCTCACTGCAGGAACATTGGAAAGACCCAGCAAAGTTGAGTGTGCGATGAGATCCAGCTGTTTTTTCACTGCAAGGTCAAGTTTCTCTTTTCTGTGACCATGCACATTTGTCCAAAGGGAGGACACTCCATCTATGTATCTGTTACCATCAATATCTATCAGGAAGCATCCCTCACCCTTTTCAATAATAACCGGCTTTTCCTTCACATGGTCCTGCATTTGCGTAAAAGGGTACCAGATATATTGGTTTGCCTGGCTTTCCAAATTTTTATTTCTATTGTCCGTCATTACTTTTCCCCGGCATTATTTTTTCCGTCATTGCTTTTTCCCAGCTTTGTTTGATACAGATATAAGCTACTTTTAGATCAAATAACCGGCTATTGTCAACCGTTTTTGCGTACTATGGTTTACAATCAAACTTGGCAAGCTGTCAAAATAAATACCATGGACACAAAAGACAAACTTCTGTCAGACCTTAAGGCAAGCAAGGGTGCCTGGATCTCAGGTGAACTCCTAAGCAGGAAGCTGTCCGTTAGTCGTGCCGCAATAAGCAAACATGTAAGCAAGTTACGCCAAGTCGGGTATGATATAGAATCAGTGCCCAACAAAGGATACAGCCTTAAAAATGTTTCAGATCTTCTGCTTGCAGAAGAGATAAGAGACGGCCTTGAAACGAAAATTTTTGGTAAAAAGGAGATTATCTATTTTACTGAAACAGACTCAACAAATACAAAGGCAAAAGAATTTGCTTCAAAAGGCGCGCCTGAAGGGACCCTTGTGGTTGCTGAAAAACAGACCATGGGAAGGGGAAGAAAGGGGAGGAGTTGGTTTTCCCCTGAAAGTGACAACGTTTATGCCTCGATTATTTTGCGGCCCAAGATCCCTCCCAGTGAGGCGCCGGTGATAACCCTTCTTTCTGCGGTTGCCACTGCCGAGGCCCTTATCTCCCTTACAGATTTAAAACCAAGGATAAAGTGGCCAAACGATATCCTGATAAACGGCAAAAAAATTGCCGGCATCCTTACCGAAATCAGCATGGAGATGGATGCTGTGGATTTTATTGTTGTGGGCATTGGTCTGAACATTAATACAAAAAAAGAAGACTTTTCCAGGGAGATTAAGCGGCTTGCAACCTCTGTTTTCATTGAAACAAAAAAGCGTTTCTCAAGGGCAAAAATCCTTGGTGAATATCTTAAATGGTATGAAACCTATTATGATATATTTAAGGAAAAAGGATTTAAACCTGTTTCATCCAGATGGAAAGAGCTCACCGATATCATAGGCAAGCGCATCACAGTGGATATGATCAGCAAAAAGTATGTGGGCCGGGTTGTGGATGTGGACGATGAAGGGGTTTTGATATTAAAAGATGATAAGGGAAAACTGCACAGGATATATTCAGGGGATATAACCGTGATGTGAAGTAAGGCCCCTGTAAAACTTAGCTTCATCCATGCGGCCACGTTTTTCGCACCCGTTTGCATACACAGTACATTTTTCTTTGAGCATCCTCAAAGCAGGAATCTTCTGTTCAACCAAAAGGGTGTTACTCTCCAGGATCTTAACAAGTGACTGTATCCTGAATTTGTCCAGACCTGGCTGTTTTGAAAGCTGATCATCATGTCCTCCCCTTTTTATTATCATGGGAGTGTCTATAAGGAAAACAGGATGCCTGCAGCTCGTTCGAAGCCACAGGTCATAATCTTCACATGCGAAAAGATTCTCATCAAACAGACCGATATCATCAAAAAGGATGCGTTTCATCATGACTGCTGAAGGACTCACAAGGCATAAGGCAAGTGATGGCTCAAAGATCATGCCCGAAGGTTTCTTGTGCCTCTTTTTCGGGTTGACCTTTACCCCTTTTCTGACCCAAGTCTCCTCTGTCTGGCAGATTAAGGCATCAGGGTTGGCCCTGAAAAAATCGACCTGTATCGACAGCTTCCCGGGAAGCCATAGATCATCTGAATCAAGAAAAGCGATAAACTCTCCTGACGCCTTTGCAACCCCGGCGTTTCTGCACGGAGAGCTATACTGCAAACGGTAATTTAACACATTCGTATTTACAAACATGGGATCACCGGTAATATTACCG
>JAUXBD010000058.1 GCA_030619585.1 Desulfobacteraceae bacterium | reverse complement strand
TGTAAGCATGAAAGTGATAACGATCAGGAATGGGTTTCCTGCCGCTTTTCATATCCTATCATGGATGGAAAAAAAATTGATGGGCTCGTTCTTCTTGATTTTGAACGTCCTGCCAGTGAAGAAGTAGAGGGGGAACTGAAACGTTCCCATGCGTTTTTACGCAACCTGATTTTAAGCGCTGTAGACGGCGTGATGGCTGCTGATCGAACCGGAAAGGTTTTGATCTTCAACGATGCAGCAGCTGATATAAGCGGATACAGCGTTCAAGAAGCTCTTGACCATCTTAATATTTGTGATGTTTATCCGGAAGACGGCGCACGGGATATTATGCACAAACTTCGCAGTGATGATAACGGCGGGAAAGGAAAGCTGAAATCATATCAAGTTGACGTTAAAAGAAAGAACGGTGAAAATATTCCTATAAATCTTAATGCCTCAATTGTATATGAAGGGAATAAGGAGGTTGCGTCGATAGGTTTTTTTCATGATATGCGTGAAGAGCTCAGGATAAAGTCAGACCTTGAAAAGACACAGGTCCAGCTTCTTCAGGCTGAAAAGATGTCCTCTCTTGGAAAGCTTTCAGCAGGCGTTGCCCACCAGTTGAACAATCCCCTCGGCGGGATAACCCTGTTTACAAAGCTTATTTTAGAAGAATATGATCTTGAGGATGCGGTTCAAGATGATCTGAATCGGATCCTTTTAGATGCCCAGCGGTGCCGTGACACTGTTAAGGAGCTGCTGGCATTCGCCAGGCAGACCAGCCATCTGATCAGGTTACAGGACATCAATCAAGCTATTTCACGGACACTGTTTTTACTTGAAAACCAGTCGCTTTTTCAGAATATTGAAATAATAAAGAATTTAAAAGAAGATATTCCTGATGTCCCTGTGGATATCCAGCAGATGAATCACGTATTTATGAACATTATCCTTAACGCGGCCCAGGCAATGGCGGGGAGAGGAACGCTTACACTTACCACGGGCGAGGTTGAAAAAAAGGACATGGTGTTTATTGAAATATCAGACACCGGCCATGGAATGTCTGAAGAGACCCTGAGCAAGATTTTTGAACCTTTTTTTACTACCAAGGAGGAAGGGAAAGGGACAGGGCTGGGGCTCAGCATGGTTTACGGTATTATCCAGGACCACAAGGGAAATATTACAGCAAAAAGCAGGGAGGGTGAAGGTACAGTCTTGTATATAGAAATTCCCCTGAAACATCAAAATATTGAAGGAGAAAGCAGTGGAGAATAATCTCGATGCCTCAAAAGTGCTTGTTATAGACGATGAGCAGAGTCTTAGAGACGGGGCAGAGCGGATACTTACCAGAATGGACTTCCTGGTGGAAAAAGCGTCAAGGGGTGATGAGGGACTTGAAACGTTGAAAACTTATCCCGCGTCCATAGTGCTTCTTGACATGAAAATGCCGGGCATGGACGGAATGGAGGTTCTGAAGTTAATCATGGAGATGAACAGGGGAATTCTTGTAATTGTAATTACAGGGTTTGCCACTGTAGAGACTGCCATTGAGGCCATGAAGCATGGGGCATATGATTTTATACCCAAGCCTTATGAACCTGACCAGCTCCGCATTGTAGTAAACCGTGCCAGGGAGAGAATTCAGCTCAAACTTGACACGGAAAAACTTGAAAAAGAACGTTTAAGGACACTTTCTGATCTTCATACAGAGCAGAGCAGGGTGCATACAATTATTGAATCCCTTCCAAACGGTGTGCTGGTTACAAATACTGAGGGTCAGGTTGTTCTGATAAATCCCGCATTTTGTCAGCATATGGGGCTTGAGGCCGGTATAGAGCCCGGCAGGCAGATAGAAGAATATGTATCAAACGAAAAGTTCTGTGAACTTGTGATGGATATTTCAAAAGGGAAATATATCGATTATGATGATATCCCCTCCCATGAGCTTGGGGTGTCAGTAGGAAAATACCTTATTGCAAGGGCCAGACCTGTTCTCGGAGAAAAAAGGGAATGCCTTGGCGCAGTTGTCAATCTCGCTGATATCTCAGCGATGAAGGCGCTTGATCAGCTCAAATCCGAATTTATCGCAAAGGTCTCCCACGAGCTGAGGTCGCCGCTTTCAACAATTCATGAGCAGATTGCAATGGTTATCAAGGATATATCCGGAGAAATACCGGAAGATGATCAGCACATACTTGCCCGTGCTCAGGAAAAAACAATGGGGCTGATTACAACCATAAGTGATCTTCTTGACCTTTCACGTCTTGAGGCCGGAATAGGTGCCAGAAATCCTCAGAATGTACAGGTTGAAAAACTTCTGAAAAGTATTGTCGACTTTATGGACGCGCGGATAAAAGCCAAGAACCTCACTCTTACTCTTGAAATATCGGAAGATCAGCTTGCGCCTGTATTGGCTGATCCCATGTCCCTGGAAAGTGTGTACGGAAATCTTATATCAAACTCGATAAACTACACACCGGAAGGGGGTGAAATTAAGGTGACGGCGGACATGTCAGGGAACAACCTGAGGGTTATTGTGAAAGATAACGGTTTTGGGATAGACGCAAAGTATACTGATAAAATATTTGAGCGTTTCTACAGGGTCAAAAATAACAAGACCCGGTTTATAACCGGCACAGGGTTGGGGCTGCCGATTGTAAAGGAAATAGTAGATTCCCTTGACGGCTTTATTGATGTGGACAGTGAAGTTAATAAGGGAACCTCGTTTACTGTTATTCTGCCGACCGAAAAGAGTAAAAGCTTTAAAGGGATTATGTGAAAAAATCTCGATCCCGTATAATGGTTGCCGTATGAAGGATTTGCTCAAATACCTTCGAATGATTGTGCGCATATATGTCATCATTTAAATATAATTTTTCTTGACACCTATTACCCTGTTATGACAAAAAAGCTCTTTGGTTTTAATTCGGAAAACCATAATATTGGGCTACATATCCGGCTTAAAAGATATCTGGCTCAAAAGATAATAAATGGTATTTAACGGGAGTATTTTAAAAAAAATGATTCGACTTCATAATATTATGAAAACCAGTGGTCACCTTCCTATACGCCTGGTCATAATTTTAGCCGCCTTTTTCTTCACATCCTCAAACCTTTATGCTGAAGATGATGATTCAAAGGATTTACAGAGACCTGATGTAATGTTTCTGGATGAATATCATGATACGCACATGGATTCCGTAGACTGCCTTGACTGTCACCACATATATGAAGACGGTGAAAATGTGCTGGATGAAGGTGAGCTTGAAGACGGGGAGGCAGATACCGAATGCGCTTCATGCCACGATTCAAGTGCTTCACTGGATTTTCAGCAGGCCTATCACCGTCAGTGTATCGGGTGCCATGACAAGATGAGGAAGGAAAAAGAGAAGACCGGCCCCTGTCTTTGTGGGGAGTGCCATATCAGGCTGAAGAAATTAGAAGAATAATACCTTATTTAGGAGGTTCAAGTGGTTAAAGGACAGAGAAAACCTATAGACGAAATAACCGGGGCCCTGGAAAAATACAGCAATGTTTTAAACATCGGCTGTGGAGGATGTGTCTCTGTATGCCTGGCCGGCGGGCAGAAAGAGGTGAACCTGCTGAACGCAGAACTTGAGTCCATATATAAGCAGAACAATATTTCAAAGAAGATTGAAGGTTTTACTGTTGAGCGCCAGTGCAACATGCAGTACCTTGACGAGTTGGATGATATTGCCGGCGGATATGACTGCCTTATGTCCATGGCATGCGGTGCAGGCGTGCAGTATCTTGCGGAAAAGTTTCCAGGGAAACCTGTTTTTCCCGCGATCAACACTGTTGCTATCGGTATTGACAGAGAAATCGGAATTTATGAGGAAAAGTGCCGAGCCTGCGGTGAGTGCGTGCTCGGATATACAGGCGGAATTTGTCCGGTAACCCGGTGTGCGAAGGGTCTTTTTAACGGACCCTGCGGGGGTACAAATAAAGGAAAATGTGAAATCAGCAATGATATCTCATGCGCGTGGCAGGATATCTATGAAAGGCTCAAGGGGCAGAACAGGCTTGATGATATCCTTAAAATCAAGGAGCCGATGGAGTGGAAAAATCAGACTCAGAGAACAATAATCCAGGAACCCTACATGAAACGGTACACGTAGGATTAACTCATTTATGGAAATATTAAACTTGATTACTTCAGATTTGTTATATGACCTTGCCCGGGGGCCCCTGGTTTGGATTTCATTTCTCATACTGATACTCGGTACGATATACAGGACAGTAAAGTTGTTTTCTTTTACCAGAAAGAAGAAAAACGCCTGGCCCGTTTCTCTTCCAAAGAAAAAGGCTCCTGATGGGGATACTGACAAGTCCGCCCCCTTGATCCCGAAATGGAAATTTACGGTGTTCGGGGCACATCCTGTTATGATTTCAGTGAGCACTGTTTTCCATGTGATACTGTTTATAGCACCGATATTTCTATTAGCTCACAATATCATGCTTGATGAGGCTGTCGGTTTCAGCCTCTGCTCCTTTCCGGAAAAAGTCACAGACTATATGACAATCGTTTTCCTGGTATGCGGGCTTTTTTTTCTGCTTCGCAGGATATTCATTGCTCGGGTCAGGGCGATATCTTCTGTTTATGATTACATAATCTGGTGTATCACAGTGGCCCCATTTTTAACGGGATTTCTATCCTATTATCAGGTGTTTGATTATAAGACTATGATAATATTGCATATGCTTTCAGGTGAGCTCATGCTTGCGGCAGCGCCGTTTACAAAAATATTCCATATGGTGTTTTTCTTCTTTGGCCGTTTTGTATTAGTAACCCAGCATACAATTGGGAAAGGGAGCAGAACCTGGTAATTTTCGGAGATAGATATGAATGAGCAGAAAATAGTAGAAATTGACACGGTTAAAATTAAAAAAAGGCTGAAACAGCGCAAAGCAAAGATGAAGATGTCACTCAGTGTATGCGCACGCTGTACTCTTTGCGCGGACAGCTGTTTTCTTTTCAATAATAACAATAAAGACCCGAAATACATGCCGTCATACAAGTTTATCAACTCTATCGGCCGTATATACAAAAGAAGAGGAAAGGTTGACAGGGCGGCGCTTGAAAAAATCCGTGAAATTGTCTGGAAGGACTGTGTACTCTGCACAAGGTGCTATTGTCCGTTCGGGATCGATATTCCGGATATGATTGCTTTTGCGAGAAGTATCTGCCGTGAGCAGGGTGTTTATCCTACGTTTGAGGATTAGCATAGCAATTAAGAGAACTCTTATCATAATAAAGAGGATTTATTAATATGAAATCAGGAAGCAATCTTGAAAAAATATTAACAGCAGGGCATTTTGCTTTTACGGGCGAATTGGGACCTCCCCGGGGAACTGACGTGGGGGAGGTGTAGAAAAAAGCCCAGTTCCTGAAAGGGAATGTTGATTCAGTAAACATTACTGATAACCAGACCGCCATGGTGCGCATGGCGAGTTGGGCGGCGTCTATTATACTTGTACAGGAAGGTCTAGAACCGAACTTCCAGATGGTTTGCCGCGACCGCAACCGCCTTGCTATGCAGAGCGATATCATGGGCGCGTACGCACACGGCATAAAAAATGTTCTCTGTCTGTCAGGCGACCATCAGCAGTTTGGCGACCATCCACAGGCCAAGGGTGTATTTGATATAGATTCCATGCAGCTTATCTCCGTGATTAAAAACATGCGTGACGAAGGCAAGTTTCAGGGCGGGGCGGTTATACATGAACCTCCGAAGATGTTTATCGGAGCGGCATCAAACCCTTTTGCAGAGCCTCTTGAGTGGAGAGCTCATCGTCTTGCCAAGAAGATTGAAGCCGGGGTCGATTTTGTACAGACCCAGTGCATTTACAATATGGATATTTTCCGTGAATTCGTGAAACAGGCAAATGATATGGGGCTACTGGAGAAAGTATATCTTCTGGCAGGCGTTACTCCCATGAAAAGCGTAGGTATGGCCAAATACATGCAGGCAAAAGTGCCGGGAATGGATGTTCCTGATGACCTTATTAAACGTCTCAGGGGCGCGGGCAAGGGTAAAGTCGCTGATGAAGGGATAAAAATTGCCTGTGAGCAGATAGAAGAGTTCAAGGAGATGAAGGGTGTGGCAGGTGTTCACCTAATGGCCATTGAATGGGAGCACAAGGTCCCTGAGATCGCGGAAAGAGCAAAAGTTTTACCGCGTCCGAAAGTCGAGTAGTCTCATACCGAAATATATTTTATTCAGGTAAAAAGATTCATACAAAAACCCGGTTTTTAAAAAGCCGGGTTTTCTATTTTTTGCCATTACAATCTTTTTATCCGATATAAATTAAGTGCTTGCGGTTTTTTAGCAGATTATTTATACTTCAAAATCTTTTTGAGTATGTTTGTGGCTTGTTTAAATATTATTAGTAAAATAAGCCACTTGTTGTTCATGGACTTGTTGATTTCAAGGAAAGAATATGAAAGTTTTGATCAGTGACAATCTTGGTGAAGTGGGTGTTAAAAAGTTTTTAGATGAAGAAGGAATTGATGTGGATGTTAAGACAGGTCTCTCCCCTGAAGAGCTTAAAGACATTATTGGCGATTATGATGCCCTTGTAATCCGCAGCGCAACAAAAGTGACTCAGGATCTACTTGAGGCTGCAACAAATCTGAAAGTGGTGGGAAGAGCTGGGATAGGCCTTGACAATGTGGATATACCCGCTGCCACAGAGCGCGGTGTTGCGGTCATGAACACGCCTGGCGGCAATGTGGTGACAACTGCCGAGCATGCAATATCCATGATGATGGCCCTTACCAGAAATATACCCCAGGGGACATCCTCGTTAAAGTTAGGCCGTTGGGACAAAAAACAACTGCAGGGAAGAGAGGTGTATCGTAAAGCTTATGGAGTTATAGGTTATGGAAATATAGGATCCATTGCAGCAGACCGTGCCCGGGGACTAAAGATGAGGGTGATTGTTTACGACCCGAATGTTACTCCGGAAAAGATAGAAAAAGACGGTTTCGAGTACGTCACCTTAGAGGAGCTTTATAAACAGGCAGATTATATAACTGTGCATGTGCCCAAGATAAAACAGACAACCGGCCTTCTGAACAGAGAAGCTTTTGATCAGATGAAGGACGGTGTTATGATAATTAATTGCGCACGAGGCGGTATTGTTGACGAGGGTGACTTGTATGATGCTGTTAAATCCGGAAAAGTCGCAGGAGCCGCCCTGGATGTTTTTGCTACCGAACCTCCGGGAGAATCTCCGCTCTTTAAACTTGACAGAGTTATATGTACGCCGCACCTTGGAGCATCCACAAAAGAGGCCCAGACAAATGTTGCCCTGGCAGTGGCAGAGCAGATAATCGAATATTTGAAAAACGACACGGTTATCAATGCTGTAAATATGCCTTCAGTTACAGGTGAACTCCTAAAACAACTCGGTCCGTACCTGTCCCTTGGCGACAGGATGGGATGTCTCCAGGCACAGCTTATAAGAGGGCCCATAAAAGAAGTGGCCATAGAATATGCTGGTAATTTTCGCGATCT
>JAUXBD010000371.1 GCA_030619585.1 Desulfobacteraceae bacterium | reverse complement strand
CCTCCGAGAGAAACCGTTTCGCCGGCCGAGAAACTGCCTGAACCATTTTACACCGTCACCTTTGACGATATGATCCACTTCAATTATCTCATCAAGTCCTCCTTTGTTGGCAATATGTCCGCCCACAACAATCGTTGCATTCGGCTGGTAACGTCTAACAAGCTCGCACATTTTTTTTACTTTCCCCACATTCGGGATGATCGAACTTATCCCCACAATATCGTATGAGTTTTCCCGGATTTCCCTGGTAAAACGGTCAAGGTCGGGAAAATCCAGAAGAGTGCACGGGGCATCCATATTGGCCTGTATCATCATTAATCCAAAGGACCTGTGAAACATTCGAAGAGAAAAGCCACCCTGAACCTTTGTGACCTGATTGTGGTAAAGTTCCATGGGATTTATCTTTCTGCTTCCAAACTCATCATTTTGTGCATATGGACCAAAAACACTGGACAGAAGAACTCTGGCGCGGGTTCCAAGGTGGTGTATACGTTCTTTATTCTCCATTCTTATCTCCTAAAACAGTTAATTTATAACATCCTGTTGAAACTCCATATTAACTTATGGAAACAGGACAAAAGTAACAGTTACAACTGTTACCGCGTTAACTGTAATGGATAATTACCATGGGCAACAAGAATTATCTTGCATGTTACAAAGCTTTTACAAAAGAGCCATTGGATGGATTTTAAAAAAGGGAAGCTTTTTTACATTACCAGGGTGGGGGCTAAGCCTTATGTGATTAAAGGTTGTAAAAGGAAACCGACCTATTATGAACATGATCTCCTATATGCTTCATTCTTGCAATATCATCCTGGTTCAAAGGCCCAAGTTCCAGGGTTTTCAGTGCTTCTTTCATCTGTATTGTATTTCGTGGACCGCACATACAAACATCAACCAAGGGGTTTGAAAGAACAAAGCGGTAGCAGTCACTTGCAGAAGGCGGCAAAACACCTTTAGGCATTTTCTTAGGATTTAAAAGGTGGCCCCAGCGGGTTGCGGTATATGTGGCAATGCCCGGCCTTTTGTCCCGGTCTATTTTTTCAAAAGTTTCCTTTTCCGCACCCCTATGTGCAGCATTGTAGCGAACATGAAACAGATCAAATATACCTTGCTTTTGAATTTCCGGGAAGAACTTCCTGTTGTGGCCGGACATCCCTAAAAACCGGCAGAGCCCCTTTTCCCTTAGTACCTGTGCTTTGTTAAGCATACGGCGAGCCGGTATCTTATTGTGCCACCCTAAAAGAAGTACATCGACATATTCCAACCCAAGGTCCTTAAGGCCTTTTTTTAAAAAATATTCCATAAAAAATGCAGATCTGGAGTAACTCTGGATCACAATAACAAGCTCTTCTCTTTTCCCCTTGTCGCATATATTCCTGATGGCCTGGCTCATCCCTTTTTTACGGGGAGTACTCCAGTAAAAGTAGTTGCAGCCCCTTTCAAATGCCTCTTCAAAAGCCTCTGACGGACCGCCATAGCTGCCTGCAACCCCCAGCGGTCCCACTTCAAGTCCGGTCTGCCCCAATATCCTTTTTTGGGAAAAATCCATTTGAGCCCCCATGAAAGATAAATCAGCCGCTATTCATTCCAGAAAAAACGTGCTGAGGAGATTGTTTTATTTTTGGGCTAAACTGGGAATAGCTCTTAGTACAGCTCTTCGGATAGTAATATTGCTTCAGCGACGTCACGCATTGATTTCCGGGTGTCCATGCTTTTTCTTTGTATCCACCGAAAGGCATCATTAACGTCCATCTTTTGCCTGCGCATGAGGACCTCTTTGGCTTTTTCCACCAGTTTCCTGGACTCGAGCTCCTCCTGGATCACTTTGGCCTCCACCATAAGCTTTGTATTGAATATTGCAACAGCAGCCTGGTTTGCAACTGTGGTAATAAGATTTACCTCTGTTTCGGAAAATTTATGTGGTTTTGCCGTAAAGCAGTTTATAACTCCTATCACACCTTCATCCCTTACGTGCATGGGAATACTTACCATGGATACAAGGCCCAGTTTTTTAGCCATATCTTTTTCCTTAAATCTGGGCTCTTTTAATACATCTTTGATAATGAGCGGCTGCTTGCTGGTGGCCACATATCCCACAACTCCTTCATCCATATCCAAAGTGCGGTCCTTTACATATTCCCGGTCAATGGCCTGGGTTGCCTTAAGGATTATATTCTTTTTGTTTTTGGTTTCTTCAATCAGCCACAATGAGCAAATCTCCACACCAGTGACCTTAGCCGTAACCATCACTATCAACTTGAGAATATCCTCAAGATACTTCTCAGAGGTAATCGCCCGGCTTATCTCCATGAGGGCTTTAATATATTTGTCAGACATCTCAGGTCTATCTTTTTCCATAACCAACCCTTACAATTTAAGATGCAGGGGAAAATTAATATACCGTATACTGCTTTTAACCATAACAAAAAATACTTTTTTTTATAAATCAGAATCGGAATATATCTGAAATATATTATTTTTTCAATTATAATAATTCCGTCCCCAAGAAATGGTACTTGCAATCCTTTT
>JAUXBD010000227.1 GCA_030619585.1 Desulfobacteraceae bacterium | reverse complement strand
GGTGCGGTTAGTCAGTGAGAAATGCGGGATAGTATATATTTAAATTTCTATAAAGGAGGTATGTAATATGCGTGACAGGAATACCGGGCATAGTAATAGCGGGATCTTCAGTCCTGATAGCGATATTCTCATTGGCAATATTTGTGCTGTCGTTCAATATTTATATGTCTTCAAAGCAACACCATGAAGATATGGAGAAAATACTGGAAAGCATAAAAGTTGCCTTATATGTTGTTGCCGGCACTTCAGGGAATGATGAGGCCCTGGTGGATAGGATGCATAAAAAATTTAGCAACCAATTTAAAACCTGAATGCAAAGGCAGGAGAGAAAGAGTGATAAGACTTTTTAATTTGAACTTAGCGTGACAGAAAAACACTCCTGTAAAGCATATGTGTCTACAATATGATTATAGTGATAAATCTCCCCAACATAGGTTCCTGAAGTAATAGTGGTTGTAAGGGTTTCCGTCTCTCCGTCCCATTCGTTGTCTGCATACTCAACAATCGCTCCTTTTCGGTACAAAAAAATATCAGGATCGCCGTTTGCATCCGGCATAGCGGTTATTGAGTAGCTGCCTTCGGTGATTATTTGAAAGTAAAAAAACTTTCTGTTTGAGAGCTTGTTGTAATTTCCTTCACTGCCATTGACGCATATGTTAACCAAAGGCCCGTCAACATCAAGAATTATATAAACAGGAAGGGCATCGCCGTCGTTGCCGTTGTTGGTTTCCGTTTCAGTGCTGTCCCACTGATCAATGGCAGTAGATGAAATAGTCTCATCTTGTAGCAACGCATTGATTTCCGATGTCATGGCAGGATTGTCTTCTTTTAGAAATGAAGCAAACGATAGTATGGTGGTGAAGGACTCAGCTGTTTTCTGTTTGCCGGCAAGCACATCGTATATCGGGCCAAAACCCATGGCTATGATATCAACCCCATCGTCAATGCTATCGTAAAGATCGTATATGATGTGCTGGATTGATGCCTCGCTGAACCACCCTGATTTCGGGTCGCTGTCATTGTTGTTTTCAAGGTCCATATAAAGCCCTGTTGCGCCTTGTTCGGAGCTCATTGTGTCAATATAAACAGCATCGTCGGTGGCAATAGCGGAAAATGCGTTCCCAAAGCCCTCGCCAAAGGCAACCCTCGGGTCAAGCATCTCTCCGCCATGGGGCCCTCCGATGGAATCGCTTCTGGAAAACTCGTCTTCCATATAGTGGCACCATTCATGGGCTATAACATGGTCGTCATACTCGTCCGTGTCGTTGTCCTCTTTACCCAATATGTACATCTCTCCGTCAGAATAAAAAGAGGTTTCTATTTGCCCTATTGTCTCATCTCCGTATATTGCAATGTTGTCTTTACTCCAGTTTATAAGAAGCTGGGGAAAATCCGCTAAAGCGTTTGCCTCCAAAACCTTGTTGTATGCCTTATATACAGTATCCAAGATTGCAAAAGGTGCGGCGACCCTGGTTGCCGTGTATGATGAAGTGCCCCATCCGGAAGCTGCATTCAGGTTTTTGTTGTTAATATCTGAGTTCCCTGTATTGAACTGGGCACTGTCCATGACATACAAAGCTTTATCACTGGTGTTGTCGACTACCTGAAAATCCCAGGAAGGATTGCCTGTTTTAAGTATCCGTGCCTTTGCCCTGATAAATATCGAGGTGTCGACCGGAACATAAACTGAATAATGTCCGGAAGAATCGGTTGTCGTGGATGTAATTACCTGGGAATCTAAAACACGGATCGCCTCAACAGCAACAGCCCTGGCAGGCCTTTCTTCCTGATTTGAATAATCAAGGCCGGAGAATGCGGAAGTCGGCACAAAATCAAATGTTATATAACCTGATATATAAATACCACTGCCTGCAGTTATGGTGACTGAGCTGGCAGCGCTGTCTGAGTAACCGTTATTTACCATAAGGCTTATAATATATACTCCTTGAACATCTGCAATAAAGGTGGAAACTTGTGAAGTGTTGTCTGAAAGTGTTACTAAGCTACCCTCGGGGCTGGATACTATAGACCATATATGTCAACACTCTGTTTGAGGTGTCACTACTGCCGGAGCCGTCAAGGACTACAATTGAGCCTGTGGTAACATTCATGTCAATCCCTGCATCTGCCACAGGTGTTGGAGCACTCCCCCCACCCCGCCGCTGCACCCTGAAACAAATAAAGCGAGCAATCCTGTAACAAGAGCTGTAATGATACTCCCAAAAGAGTACTTTTCAATCATAATGCCCCTGCTTTCAAATTTCTTTTTTCAAGATTGATAAGTTTTTTCTTAAGATCTGTTCCTCCCCCAAACTGGCCAGGACTTCCATCGCTTTTAATCACTCTGTGGCAGGGAATAATAATCGGGAACGGATTTTTTCCCATGGTTGTCCCCACAAAGCGACATGCCTGGGGACGCCCCACTTTTTTTGCGATATCGCCGTATGAGCGGGTCTGGCCATAGGGTATGTCAAAAGCTGCAAACAGGACCGATTGCTGCAGTTGTGTTAGCAGGCTCATATCCATTATTTGCCAGGGCGGCTGGATAGGCATGCCGTTGAAATAATCTATTATCTTATTTTTAATGACAAGGGCTTTTTCATGAGAGCCCGGTCTTCCCGGGTCATCTCTCTTAGTGGATTTTAAAAGCGTATTTCGATTTTTTTTCGGCAGAACTATTTCAAGAACCAAAAAAGGTTTTTTTCTGAAGATAATCGCAGCATCGCCAAAAGGTGTGGGAAATATCAGGTGGAAGATCATAATCTCCCCTTAAATCCGTAATACGCGATATGAAACCCGGAATATTAAATCCCAGAGTCCTTTGTAACCGGCAGTTATTAAAAAAGACGGGTTAGGTTCTCCTTTTCGTCAAACTTTACCGGCCCCCATGGGGTAACTGTTTTAATGTCTTGGTTTGAAAGAATTTCGTCTTCAAAGGCTTTTGAAACCTGGATAACTTCCAGGTTTTTGGTGTCCTTTATTCTCACAATACGTGCGCTTTTTGGTGAACGCAAACCTGTGGCCAAAAGGCATGCATTAAGGGCCTTTCGGTCTGTGTCAAAATTGATGGGGATTGCAGCTTTTTCCAATGATATCGCTGTTAAGGCGTTAATGTATGTTTTTTCAATATCCAGGGCATCAACAAGGCGTTTTGTGGTCACATCGGCAAGGCCTATGCCGTTTCCGTTACCATCAGAGTCAGGAGAAAGATCTCTTACAAATATCCGTTTCACATTAGGCGCTGTATAAAAATCTCCGGTAATATCCCTATGTCTGCCGGTCACATTGGAATCCATACCGATACCGCTTATATCTTTGCCGATAAAATCAATGATAAGAATATCAATGTCGTTGAAAGGGATGCGTCCCATCATCCGGTAGGCATCTTTTAGCAGTTTTTTTTCTCGATCAATTATTGATGATTTTTCTATAGCTTCAATATGTGAAAGAGAGCCATGGCCGTCTTCAAGAAGCGCAAGGCCCAATAGGATATTGCAGTTCCCCATCACCATTTTTGCTGCATCTTCAATAATTTTAAAGGTGTCGTTAACGGCACTGCAATGAAATTCATAAGCACCCTCTGCCTTTCCTAGACCCACTGTAAGCATTTTGCAAAGTCCGCTTTCTATATCAGCATTGAACTTGGTGTGCGGTTTTACCCTGTTTACAGCAATAATATGATCTGCTGCCAGTGCTTTTTGGGAAAAATGGATATTAGTCCCGCAGGATAGCTTGCCGATAGATACAGTTTCCATATCAGGCACAATAGGAACGTCCATTGAGGATTCGGTTATCCCTAATTTTGCAAGCAGGGCTTTTTGTCCCTCTTTTGTAGCTCCTCCATGGCTCCCCATTGCAGGTATTATAATTGGTTTAAGATTTTTGTCTTTTAGAAACTTCAGTAGGTGAAGTAAAACCAGATCTATTTTATCTATACCCCTGCTTCCAACCGCCACCGCAACACTCTGGCCATTTTTTGTCTTTTTTATATCCAAAAGGTTTAAAAGGGTTGACTGTACCAAGTCAGGGAT
>JAUXBD010000294.1 GCA_030619585.1 Desulfobacteraceae bacterium | reverse complement strand
TCAGGATTTGTAAAAGTAACAGCCCATGGAAGATCACATGGTTTGCCGTAGCAGCATCCTGCGGAAAAACATCCTAACCGGGCCACTGCATAACCGATTGCCACACTGAGGGCTCCTATATCTGCCGCTTTTCCAAAGGGGATATTTTTTACTCTCACATAGAAAAATGTTGTGATCGCAGCGGCAATAAATCCTCCGTAAAAAACAAGCCCTCCATTCCAGATGCGAAACATCTCAATGGGATCTTCTGCAAATCTCGGTATATTTGTGGCAACATAAAACAGCCGTGCGCCAATAATAGCTGAAAGAATTATATAAAATACTGCGTCCATAACTTGTTCAGGAGACACGCCTAATCTTTTCCCTTCATGCCTGGCAATTAAAATTCCCGACAGAAAAGCCATTGCCATGAAAAAACCATATGTATATATTGTAAACTTGCCGAAACTAAAAAGGATAGGATGCATTGTATACCTTACTGTCTGATAATTGTTATTGTCTCTTCCTGTTTAATAGATAAAACTTGTTAGAAAATGTTCCAATTTAATGGTATAGAGCTATAACTAAAATAGAATATTGTGTCAATCATGGAATATTTTAAGTATGATAAATAGACTTATCTCTTATACCTTTGTTATATTTGCTACTGCTTTTCTCGTCCCTTTCTTCTTTGCTTCTCTTATTGTTTGGGTGCTGACGGCATGGTTTGACAGGCGGCTTGTTATTCTTAATCTATCCACATGCCTGCTGGGTTCTTTTTATCTATGGATTTTTCCCACCTGGTCTGTTTCAGTTAAAGGCAGAGAAAAGCTTAAAAAAAACACCCCCTATATGATTGTATCAAACCACCAGTCCCAGCTTGATATTTTAATTGCATGCAGGTTATTTTTCCCTTTTAAATGGGTTTCAAAAGCAGAAATGTTTTATTTGCCGTTTCTTGGTTGGATTATGTATTTAAACAGGTACATCAAAATAAAACGCGGACGCCGGTCAAGTATTCGGGAGATGCTTGATGATTCTGAAAAAGCCCTTCTGGAAGGGTCCTCCCTGTTTTTTTTCCCGGAAGGCTCCCGTTCGGAAAATGGCGTTTTGGGATCATTTAAAAAAGGCGCATTTATTATAGCCCAAAAAGCAAAAGTACCCATTATTCCCGTTGCAATAAACGGGACAAAAGACGCCCTGCCGAAACATAAAATGGTCTCCTATGGCAGGCATCTTCTCAGACTCAAAGTGCTTGATGAAATCCCCTATGAAAAATATAAATCCATGCCTGCTGATAAGATAGCCAAAATGGTCAGAAGTATTATCGCTGACCATTTAGATGATGACTGCAAAAAAGAAGAGACGGCTCCTAAACACGTTTAAAGACCAGGCAAGCATTCGTCCCTCCAAACCCGCAGGAATTAGACATGGCAACATCTATTTTGCAATCTCTGGCAATATGGGGAACATAGTCAAGACGGCAGTTTTCATCAGGATTATCAAGATTGATGGTTGCAGGGGCAACCTGGTCACGAATAGATAGTATGGTAAAAACAGCTTCCACGGCTCCGGCTGCGCCAATAAGATGACCGGTCATTGATTTTGTGGAGCTCATGGGAACATCTTGTGCTGCCGAGCCCAGAACACGTTCCACAGCAATGGACTCGGCCGGGTCGCCCGCAATTGTTGAGGTGCCATGGGCGTTTATATAATCAATATCACTGGTTGAAATATCAGCATCTTTTATGGCATTTATAATTGCTATCTGGGCGCCCTCACCTTCCGAAGGAGGTGTTGCAATGTGAAAAGCATCTGAGCTCAGGCCGAATCCGGAAATCTCGGCATAGATATTTGCATTTCTTTTTTTTGCATGTCCATACTCTTCTAGTACCACTATGCCTGCGCCATCACCTAAAACAACGCCATCCCTGTCCCTGTCCCAGGGCCTGCTTGCTGTTTGGGGAGAATCATTTCGTATTGAAAGCGCCCTTGTTGCGCAAAAGGATGCAACTCCCAGCGGGGTTGACACGTTTTCCGAAGCGCCTGCTATCATTATATCAGCATCACCGTATGCTATATTTCTTGCAGCCATTCCAATGCAGTGAGTGCCTGAAGAGCATGCAGTGGCCACAGAATAACTTGGCCCCTTTAGTCCATACTTCATGGAAACAAACCCGCTAAGCATATTGATTATAGTCCCGAAGAGAAAAAACGGAGAGATTCTTCCAGGCCCGTAATTGATAAGATTGTTGTGGCTATCTTCAAAACTTGCCAGAGCGCCCACCCCGGAGCCAATTGCCGTACCTATTCTTGCTGAATTTGATTCATCTACTTCAAGATCTGCATCCTCAAAAGCCTGGGAAGCTGCTGCAAAACCATATTGGATAAAAGTATCAATTCTTGAACTCTCTTTTCTCGTCAGATAATCGGTCGGGTTAAACCCTTTTACGGTTCCTGCAATTTTTGTTTTATATTTAGAAGTATCAAAACTATCTATAGGGCGAATACCGCTTTTTGAAGCAAGTATCCCATCCCAGGCATCTTTCACATTATTGCCTAAGGGGCAGATTGCACCAAGGCCTGTTACGACAACTCTTCTCCCTTTCACAGTTTATAACTCCTTGAGTTAGTATGCAAAAAATGGTGAATTAGGTTATAAGGGGCTGCTTTTCTCGAAAAGATTTATAATGGAAAACCGCTTGTGAGTCAAGAGTTCACTTGATATGTGACGAACACACACTTATTTCTGAGGGGGGTGTTAAAAGTGATGAACTCGTAAAAAGTCAAAAAATCCCTTTGTTGTCATTCCGGTGAAAACCGGAATCCATTCATTTCAATAGCTTCTGTACGGAATTGGGACTTTTTACGAGACCATCAAAAGTGACCGGAGAAAAACTTTACACTTCTTTACAATGATGGTGAATTTGGTGATTTTTCAAAACGGTTTTGATAGGTTGTGGCCAGGAGGTTTTATCTTTAAATAATCAACACATCCTTTCCAAATAATTCGAAATCCGTTTCTGGGAATAGCAAAAATTGATAACAACGTTTGGTTTTTGGGGTTTTTATTGGTATATAGTTTGGTGATCTGTAACCCTGAAACAAAAAGGGCAGAGCCTTATTAAAGACCCTGCCTTTGCTTGCATATTAATATAGGATGTCCAGTTCTTATTTCACACTCTGAATAAAACAGGCGCCTCCTACTGGTGGATCTACTACTGCTGGCGTGCAATCGATGTCCGCACAAAACGGGTCAAAATCAACGTTGTTACTAACTGGACCCCAACCATCACCGTTC
>JAUXBD010000169.1 GCA_030619585.1 Desulfobacteraceae bacterium | reverse complement strand
GCCAAGCCGATCAATCCTGAAGTGCTTGCCAACGCCATTAGCAAGCTGTTGTTATCAAAGAAAGAATAAGAACAAAAAAAGCATCGAAAAAGACATCCCAATTGACATAGATGTTATTAAGAAGAAGGAGAAGTGATAATGAACAGGGAACAATCATCAGCGCTGTACAAAGAGGCTGTAAAATATCTGCCCGGCGGAGTAGACTCTCCTGTAAGGGCTTTTCGATCAGTGGGTGGCACTCCGATCTTCATGACTAAGGGCAAAGGCTCACATCTGTTTGATGAAGACCAAAATGAGTATATTGACTATTGCATGTCATGGGGGCCGCTGATCCTGGGGCATGCGGATCAGGATATCGTTAATACGATCCAGGAAACTTCAGCAAGCGGCACCAGTTTTGGAACACCGCACAGATATGAGGTCCAGCTTGCCAAAATGGTCATTGAAGCATTTCCATCTATCGAACGGGTGCGTTTTGTGAATTCAGGTACCGAGGCCACCATGAGTGCCATAAGTCTTGCAAGGGGATATACCGGTCGTAATAAAATCATTAAATTTGAAGGGTGCTATCATGGCCATGCCGATTTTCTTCTCGTGGCTGCCGGTTCAGGTATGGCCACCTTTGGCACACCTGACTCAGCCGGCGTAACCAAGGCCAATGCACAAGATACTCTGGTCCTCCCTTTTAATGATCTTAATGAGCTGAAAAAGTGCCTTGAAAAGGAGAGTGAAGATATCGCAGCAATAATCATGGAGCCGGTTCCGTGCAACAACGGCCTTGTTTTACCCAACGATGGCTATCTTGAAGGGGTAAGGGAGCTTTGTGACAGGTACGATGTTTTGTTAATCTTTGATGAGGTGATAAACGGATTTCGTCTTTCATATGGAGGCGCTCAAGCGTACTATAAGGTGAAACCGGACTTGACAACACTTGGCAAAATAATCGGCGGCGGACTTCCTGTAGGCGCTTATGGCGGACCAGGGAAAATAATGGACAAGGTTTCACCTGACGGCCCGGTATACCAGGCAGGTACACTGTCAGGTAACCCTCTGGCAATGGCTGCAGGCATTGCAACATTGAAAAAGCTGTCTGACGGGCGAGTCTATTCGGAACTTAAAAATCTGGCCAAACTTCTTTACAGCAAGCTTGAGCCGACGCTTCAACAATACAAGGGCAAGGTCCTCTTCTCCCAACTGGAGTCGATATTCACATTCTCTTTTACAGACATTGAAAAGATTACTTCGGTAAATGAAGTTCAAAAGTGCGATATGGCTTTTTTTGCATCATTTCATGGACAGATGCTCTCACGGGGCATATACCTTGCACCTTCCGGTTATGAGGTTGGTTTTTTGTCGGCAGCCCACACTCAAGATGATATTGAGCGCACTGCCCAGGCGGTAAAGGAGTCTCTTGGGGAAATTTTATAGAACCGTATTAAGAGAGCCGCTTTTAAAACCGTCTATGTCCATTGAGACAAAAGAAAACCCCAGTTCGTGAAATTTTTTACTGATTTTTTCTCGATTCTCAAGGATGATTTGAAAGTCTTCGGGCGGCACTTCAATTCTGGCTGTATCCCCGTGATGCCTAACCCTGAACACTTGAATATCAAGACCATATAGGAAATCTTCTGCCAGCTCAACCTGGCTGAGTTTTTCTTCGGTAACCTCCTGACCATAGGCTAACCTGCTGGACGTGCATGGCATGGCCGGCTTTTCGGCAATTTCAAGGTTGTAGAATTTGCATAGAGCACGGATTGTTTTTTTATCAAAGCCCAGATCAACATATGGCGCAAGTATGGCTGCTTCCCGGGCCGCCCGTATGCCGGGCCGGTGGTCACCCAGGTCATCCATGTTGGCTCCGTAAAAGATTCTGCAGGATGATTCCGGAAAGGATTTTTCAAGTTTAGTGCAAAACTTTCTTAGTTGTTCAAACAGGGCTTTTTTGCAATAGTAACAGCGGTTGCCCTTGTTTTCCAGGTAAAATGGATCTTCCATCTCTTTTGTATGTGCAACTTTAAGGGGAATGTTGTTGTCCTTTGCAAAGCCAAGTGCGCTATTGTATTCCCTGCGGGCAAGTGACGGGCTGTCTGCGATGGCAGCTGTCATTCTTTCTCCTAATGCTCTGTGTGCCGCATATGCAAGCAAGGCACTGTCAACACCTCCGCTGTATGCAATAACAGCGCTGCTGAACTCTGAAAAATAATCTTCCAGTTCTTTGGCACATATTTGAATGGCTCTATCCATTATTTGATTTGTTTCCCTGTGTTAGGCTAAAATATTGATAAAATCCTAAAAAGTATACCCGATGGCATATTAAAAATCCACATAAATTGTTTATCCTCAAACCTCTAACCTTAAACGGAGTGATCCTCTAACTGCTTGTATACATTTTGCGGTCAAACTTTAAAATGCGGTTGTCCTGCTATGTAAAATAAATATGCTTGAAAAAATAACTCGTTTGGTTTATTTTTAGCTTTTTATTGTATGAAAGGAAAATGGATAGAGATATGGAAAACAGGTACAACAAACTGGTTGAAAAAAGTCTGAGTAAAGGCTCTGTGGACCCGGAAGATATAAGATGGATTCTTACTGAAAAGAGCGTTGAACTGCTGCAGCTTCTTTCGGCGGTTTACCAGGTCAGGTACAGATATTTTGAAAACAAGGTAAAGATAAATATTCTCAACAATGTGCAGAGCGGTAACTGTACTGAGGATTGTAAATACTGTGCGCAGTCAAAAGAATCGGAAAACACAATAGACACCTATCCGATGAAAGCAGATGACGAGATTATAGAGGGTGCAAGACAGGCCTATGAAACCGGGGCTTTTCGCTACTGTATGGTGTTTTCAGGCAGGGGCCTAGGGAAAAACAGAATAGAGAAGATATGCTCTGTTGTGAAAAAGATAAAAGCGCAATACAGGATGGAACTTTGCGTCTCGGCGGGCTTTCTTTCTGATGATGATGCGCAAGAACTGGTAAAGGCCGGTGTGAACAGGTACAACCATAATCTTAATACCAGCAGCAGTTATTACAGTAAAATATGTACAAGCCATGACTACGGCAAAAGAGTGGATACCATTAAAACAGCCAGGAAAAGCGGCCTGGATGTGTGCAGCGGTGTTATAATAGGGATGGGTGAAACCGTTGATGATATAATAAAAATGACAGACGAGTTAAGACAGGTGGGCGCAAAATCTATTCCCGTTAACTTCTTTATTCCCATTAAGGGGCACAGAATACCTGAATTTAAGCCCCTTGATCCCCAATACTGTCTTAAGGTTCTGTCGGCTTTCCGATTTGCCTTGCCCGAAGCTGAGATACGTGCATCAGCAGGGCGGGAGTACCATTTGAGATCTCTTCAGGCCCTTTGCTTATATGCGGTAAATTCGGTTTTTGCCAAAGGATACCTGACCACCGGCGGAGACAGTGTGGACAGCACAAAGCAGATGATAGAAGACAGCGGGTTCGTGGTGGAAGAGATCGAATAAAAGTCTTCACCTTTCTCTATTTTATGTGAACGGGAAACAGATCAAAACTGAAAAACAGGCGCGCTTCGCGAAATGAACTAAATATAGTTTTTTCAGGATAGTGAAAGGAAAACAATTGGCGGAAAAATTTCTAAGTAAAAGAAACCTTGAGTTTCTGCTTTATGATGTCTTTGATGTCACAGGGCTTACTCAATTTGAATATTACAGGGATCATGACAGGGAGACCTTTGACATCATCCTGAACACCGCGCTGGATATGGCAAAAGGTCTGTTCTATCCAGTGCTTGAAGATATGGACAGGAACCCTCCTGAACTGGCAGACGGTAGCCCAAGGTACACCCGGCCGTCCGGACAATTTTGAAGGAGCTTGGAGAAGGCGGCTGGATTGGATCTATTTTTTCCAGTGAGATAGGCGGCAGTCAGTTCCCGATAATGATCGACAATATCTGCGGTTTTATTTTCGCTGCAGCCAACTATCCTGCAAGCGTTTACTCGGCACTTAACAAAGGAGCGGCCGGTTTGATCATATCCTTTGGCAGCCGGGAACTGACAGAAACTTTTTTATGATTTTAGCAAGATGAAAAAGTAACTTCTCAATTTCGCAAAACAGATTTTTCGATAGGACCATTTTTATTAAAGCTGTGATCCCCCATGATAGCCTGATCGGTGTTTTGTTTGTCTTCCGAATCTGCATTGTTGCTACATATACTCGGGCCTGAGTTGTTTCTGGAAAGACGAAATTTATTAAAAACCCGATAATTAAACATGTGTAACGCACTGCTTTGTTTCCATAGATCACGAAAATGGCCAAGCAGAGGGCGGGGAAGTATATTACGTTCAATCGGTTCGCCAAGGGCTTCTTTAATGGCTTTAAAATACCAGATAAATTCTCCGCTTTGAACCGCCCTAATGAATCCAAAACAAAAACGTGAGACGATTAAATATAGTGCTCCGGGCAAAGGGAAATACTTGCGGATAATCCATATGGTGTTTCTGGTCGGGTAATACACCCGGCGCCAGTTGGTTCGGCAGGCTGGAGATTGCCTATGAACGACACGGCATCTCGGTTCATAAAAAATTTTATAGCCTAGAATAGTTGCACGTATGGCAACTTCAATTTCGTTTTGATAAATAAAAAATTTTTCAGGAAACCATCCTACTTTTTCAAACAGCGCTCTTCGTATGGCAAAGCCGCAGCCGACAAACGCCATTGAAAAACCGGGTCGATCATCCTTTGGAAGATGCCAGGTTTGAAAACGATGGCCTGCTTCAGATTCAATTCTAAAGGCCACCACTCCTATTTCAGGATGTTCATCCAAACGGG
>JAUXBD010000109.1 GCA_030619585.1 Desulfobacteraceae bacterium | reverse complement strand
TATACACCGGAAGTAGATGAAATGGTGTGCATTGCAAAGGGCCCCCAAAATGGCCCTGCTCCTATTCCCCAGGAGGGAAAGTGGGTACAGGCAAAGGAGATAAAAGACATTTCCGGGCTTACCCACGGTGTAGGCTGGTGTGCACCGCAACAGGGTGCCTGCAAACTGACCCTTAATGTTAAGGCTGGAATTATAGAAGAGGCACTTGTCGAGACCCTGGGATGTACGGGTATGACTCATTCGGCAGCTATGGCATCGGAGATCATTTCGGGCAAAACCATACTTGAGGCCCTGAATACCGATCTTGTTTGTGATGCCATTAACACGGCCATGAGGGAACTGTTTCTTCAGATCGTATATGGAAGAAGCCAGACCGCTTTTTCCGAAGGCGGCCTCCCTGTCGGCGCCGGTCTTGACGATCTCGGCAAAGGGCTCAGAAGCGTAATCGGCACCATGTATGGTACAAACGCAAAAGGTGCCAGATATCTTGAGATGGCCGAAGGCTATGTGCTTGAACTGGGGCTTGACCCGGATAATGAGATCATCGGCTACAAGTTTGTCTATATTGGAGTAATGATGGACATGATCTCAAAAGGCTCCGATGCAAATCAAGCTTTTCAAAAAGCATCGGGAACATACGGTAGATTTGCCGAAGCTGTAAAAACAATCAATCCAAGGCATGAATAGGGGGATAAAAATGGCTTTATTTGAAGGTTTTGAAAGAAGAATTGGTCAGATTACTCCTTTTTTGGAGAAATATGGCATGGATTCTCTTGAAAACGCTCAAGAGGTTTGCAAAGAGAAAGGCCTTGATATCCACACTCTTGTAAAAGAGATTCAGCCCATTGCCTTTGAAAATGCCTGCTGGGCTTATATCACAGGAGCGGCTGTTGCAATAAAAAAAGGCGAAAAAATTGCCAATGAAATTGCCGCTACACTTGGCGAAGGGCTGCAGGCTTTCTGTATTCCCGGTTCTGTGGCAGATGATAGAAAAGTCGGGTTGGGCCACGGCAATCTTGCTGCAATGCTTTTACGAGAAGAGACAAAATGTTTTGCGTTCATTGCAGGGCATGAATCTTTTGCTGCTGCAGAGGGAGCAATAGGTCTTGCCAGATCTGCAAACAAGGCAAGAAAAGACCCCTTACGGGTTATTTTAAACGGCCTCGGCAAAGACGCAGCGGTTATCATTTCCAGGATCAACGGGTTTACCCATGTGCAGACCAGATTTGACTATTCACAAGGCACAGTTGAGGTGGTAAAGGAAAAAGCATACTCGGACGGTGAAAGGGCACAAGTAAAATGTTACGGAGCTGACGACGTGCGCGAAGGCGTGTCCATTCTCCACCTTGAGAAGGTGGACGTGTCCATTACCGGGAACTCAACAAACCCCACAAGATTTCAGCATCCTGTGGCAGGTACCTATAAAAAAGAGTGCCAGCTTGCCGGCAAGAAGTATTTTTCAGTTGCCTCCGGAGGTGGCACGGGAAGGACCCTCCACCCGGACAACATGGGTGCCGGGCCTGCTTCCTACGGAATGACGGACACCATGGGCAGAATGCACTCGGATGCCCAGTTCGCAGGCTCATCTTCAGTGCCCGCACACGTTGAAATGATGGGTCTTATCGGCATGGGAAACAACCCCATGGTAGGTGCTTCTGTTGCCGTTGCCGTTGCAGTTGAACAGGCGATGAGCTAAAAATTAATTTAAAAATAAGCCCAAGGATTTTTAAATGCTGAACAAGCTTAATCCATTAGAGACAAAGGCCTGGAAAGATCTTACCGATCATTACCAAAAGATGAAAGATATTCATATGAAGGATCTTTTTGGCCAAGATTCGGAAAGGTTCAACAGGTTTTCAGAGAGGATAAATAATATACTTGTTGATTATTCCAAGAACAAAATATCACCACAAACCATGAAGCTTCTCATTGCACTTGCAGAGGAGGTCAATTTAAAAGATGCCATTGAAAAGATGTTTTCCGGTGAACTAATCAATGAAACTGAAAAACGGGCGGTTTTACATACGGCTTTGAGAAACAGGAAAAACGCTCCTGTTTATGTTGCCGGCAAAGATGTGATGCCCCAAGTAAACAATGCCTTAGACAAGATGAAAGAGTTTTCCGTCAGGGTTACTTCCGGTCAATGGAAAGGTTTTACCCGAAAAAGTGTTACGGATATCGTAAATATTGGGATAGGGGGCTCGGACCTGGGCCCGGCCATGGTTACCCAAAGCCTTGTACCATATGCAACAAAAGGCTTAAATGTACATTTTGTGTCAAATGTTGACGGTACCCATATTGCCCAAACCCTGAAAAACCTTGATCCTGAAACCACTTTATTTATGATAGCTTCAAAAACCTTTACGACCCAGGAAACAATGACCAATGCATTTTCAGCAAGAAAGTGGTTCCTGGACCATGCCAAAGAAAAATCCCACATAGCCAAACATTTTGTTGCAATTTCTACAAATGAAAAAGGTGTTGAAGCTTTCGGCATTGATAAAAGTAATATGTTCGAATTCTGGGACTGGGTTGGCGGACGATATTCCCTATGGTCTGCAATCGGACTTTCAATAGCATGTTATATTGGTTTTGAAAATTTTGAAGATCTTTTGCAAGGCGCTTTTGAGATGGATCAGCATTTTCAACAAGCCCCCTTTGAAAAGAATATCCCTGTAATTTTAGCTTTGATAGGTATATGGTACGGCAACTTCTTTGGATCGGAAACCGAAGCGATCCTGCCATATGATCAATATATGAACAGGTTTCCTGCCTACTTCCAGCAAGGGAACATGGAGAGTAATGGGAAATCCATAGACAGAAATGGTCAAAAGACCGGGTACCAGACAGGCCCTGTAATATGGGGAGAACCCGGCACAAACGGCCAGCATGCCTTTTATCAGTTGGTACACCAGGGCACAAAAATGATCCCGGCAGATTTTCTTGCACCAGCCATAAGCCATAATCCCATTGGCGAGCATCATAACATTCTGTTGTCAAACTTTTTTGCCCAAACCCAGGCTCTTTTAAACGGGAAAACCGCTAAAGAGGTGGCAGATGAATTGAAAATGGCCGGCAAAAGCGACGATGAGATTAACAAGATATTGCCCCACAAGATTTTTGAGGGTAACAGACCCACAAATTCGATTTTGTTTAAAAAACTTACCCCCAGGGTCCTTGGAAGCCTTATAGCCATGTACGAGCACAAAATATTCGTCCAGGGAGTTGTCTGGAACATCTTCAGCTTTGACCAGTGGGGTGTTGAACTGGGTAAGCAACTGGCGAATAAGATACTGCCGGAATTAAGCGACGACAAACCGGTTACATCACATGACTCTTCTACCAACGGGTTGATGAACGCTTTCAAGGAGATGAGGTTGTAAAAAGAATCCGGATAGATTGGAGAAAAAAGATGAACAAACTCACTGTTGAAGATTTGGAGATCAAGGGCAAAAGGGTCCTCATGCGGGTTGATTTCAATGTGCCCCTGGAAAACGGCAAGGTGGCCAATGATAAAAGGATCAGAGCTGCTCTCCCTACAATCAAGTACATCATGGACCGGGGCGGCAGACTTGTTCTGATGTCCCACCTGGGAAGGCCTGAAGGCAAAAAGGTTCCGGAGATGTCCTTAAAGCCATGTGTTCCGGTCCTAAGCGAACTTCTTGGCATACAGGTGGGTTTTTCCGAAGACTGTATCGGTGACACAGCAGATAAAGCTGTGGAAAAGATAGGTGAAAAAGAGGTTCTCCTACTTGAAAATCTTCGTTATTACAAGGAAGAGACAGAAAATGATCCCGGTTTTGCAGCACAGCTTGCAAAATTGGGAGATGTGTATGTGAACGATGCTTTTGGAACCGCTCACCGTGCCCATGCATCAACCCAGGGGGTTACCCGACATATTGACAGGTGCGGAGCCGGGTATCTCCTTATGAAAGAACTTGATTACCTGGGCAAAATCATTGAAAACCCTGAAATGCCCTTTGTTGCTATCCTTGGAGGTGCAAAGATATCGGGAAAGATTGACGTGATATCAAATCTTTTACCCAAGGTTGATAAAATAATTATCGGCGGAGGCATGACCTATACCTTTTTCAAAGCCAAGGGCATGGAGATCGGGAACTCTCTTCTGGAAAAAGATAAGATCGATTTTGCCAAAAAGCTTTTGGAACAGGGTGCGGACAAAATAGTTCTTCCGGTTGATTGTTTGGTTTCAGATACATTTGATTTTAACAGACGAAAGACCGGGGAACTTAAGGTGGTCAGCGCAGATGCTATTCCCCCTGGCTGGTTCGGGCTTGACATAGGTCCAAAATCCATAGAGCAGTTCCGAAAAGCCCTTAAAGGAGCTAAAACAATTGTATGGAACGGACCCATGGGGGTTTTTGAGATAGATGATACATCTAAAGGAACATACCAGGTTGCAAACATGCTGGCGGAAGCCACGGAAAAAGGAGCCATAACGGTAATAGGCGGCGGAGATTCAGCATCTGCCGTTAAAAAAGCAGGTGTGGCAGACAGGGTGTCCCATGTTTCCACCGGCGGCGGCGCGTCACTTGAGCTAATGGAGGGAAAGGAACTTCCCGGAGTTTCTGCCCTTACAGACAGGTAGGAACCACAATTTAAGGATATGTTTTTATCATGACTAAAACAAGACCTGTGTGCCTTATAATAATGGACGGCTGGGGTGTTGCACCGGCCGGCAAAAAAAATGCCCTTGAACAAGCTGATACCCCAAACCTGGACAGATATCTTTCTGAGTGCCCCAATTCCGTCTTAAGAGCAGACGGCCTTCATGTGGGGTTGCCCGAAGGAAATCAAGGCAACTCTGAAGTGGGCCATCTTAACATAGGAGCCGGCAGAATTATGAAGCAGATGCTTGTCCGCATTGACGACGATATTGAGGATGAAACGTTCTATGACAATATGGCACTGAAAGATGCTGTGACACATTGCCAAAAAAACAGATCAAACCTGCACCTTATGGGGCTTGTCCAGGACCAGGGTGTACATTCTGTTACTCGCCACTGCAATGCCCTTCTTATGCTCTGCAGTAAAATGGATTTTAGTGATATCTATATTCATGTGCTTTCAGATGGCAGGGATACTCCGCCCAGGTCTTTGGCAACATATATCAAAGAGCTTGAAGATGGCATCAAAAAAGCAGGTAGGGGAAAGATCGGCACAATTATCGGAAGATACTATGCCATGGATCGCGATACAAATTGGGACAGGATCAAGATAGCATATGACGGCCTTACCAGCCCTGAGGGTGCTGTCTTCACCAACTGGAAAGAGGCCCTGGATAATGCCTATGCTGCAGACGAGTCTGACGAGTTTATCAAACCCAGAATAATCAAAGGGTTTCCGGGCATTAAAGATGGTGATGCTGTGATAAACTTCAATTACAGGCTGGACCGTGCACGGGAGATAACCCATGCTTTCATCGATAGGAATTTTAAGAGCTTTGATAGAAAGAGGCTTGATATAAAATATGTGGCCTTTACACATTACTATGATAACGGCGAGTTCGAAGTGGCGTTTTCTCATACGTCCCAAAAGAATATTCTTGGCAAAGTTCTCAGCGACCACGGTCTTAAACAGCTAAGGTGCGCAGAAACAGAGAAGTATGCCCATGTGACATTCTTTTTTAACGACTCTGATGAAACACCTTTTGATGGAGAGGAGCGTATTATGGTAAGTTCTCCAAAGGTTGCAACCTATGATCTACAACCGGAGATGAGCGCTTACAAAGTAAGAGACAAACTCCTCGGGGCTGTGGCTTCCGATAAATATGATGTGATTATCTGCAATTTTGCCAATAGTGATATGGTGGGCCATACAGGTGTTTTTGATGCTGTGATAAAGGCCTGCAAAACAGTTGATGAGTGTGTGGGCGCTGTCACCGATGCTGTCCTTGCAAAACAAGGTGCTGTTATAATAACCGCAGACCATGGCAATGGTGAGCAAATGCTTTTGGATGACGAC
>JAUXBD010000151.1 GCA_030619585.1 Desulfobacteraceae bacterium | reverse complement strand
GATGATTTAACAAAGCCTGAAGAACAAGACTTTACGCTTTCCCATGGTGATGAAGGTGACAAGAAGAAACCGATAAAAAGAAAAGAAGAAAAGGTGGGGAGGAATTCTCCATGTCCATGCGGAAGTGGCAAAAAACACAAAAAATGCTGCGGTGCATGAACCTGTCATTAAATGGTTGAGGAGTGCTTTAGCAGCGCGCTGGCTTGAAAATGGACAACCAAAGCTATCATTGGGCATCTGTGTTTTGCATACTATAGCCCCAGATTTTCGCCTGGTTATTTCTTGCAAATTTTAAAAGAAAAACTTATAATCTAATTTACAATAATCTCTAATAAAAAATCAGGAGGGAGAAATCGTGGAATGGGTTGGCAATGAGGTAAAAGAGGATGTAGCCTCGAAAACCCGTAAGGAGACCAAAGAGCCTCCTATGTTCAAAGTTATTCTTCTCAATGATGATTACACAACCATGGAGTTTGTTGTTGAAATCCTCGTATATGTCTTTAAGAGAAGACCTGAAGATGCAACTCGCATAATGCTTCAAGTTCACAGGGAAGGCAGCGGCCTTTGTGGTGTTTATACCCATGAAGTTGCTGAAACAAAAATCGCAACTGTCCAAGATGCCGCCAGAGAAAACGGTTATCCACTGCAATGTACAATGGAAAAGGAGTGAGGGCCTATGATAAGCAAAGAACTTAGCGCCACACTGGGCTTTGCCGTTAAAGAGGCTAAGCGAAGACGCCATGAGTATGTGTGTCTGGAGCATATTCTTTTTGCTATTTTGCATGATGTTGGCGGGGCTGAGATCATCAGAAGCTGCAGCGGTAACGTTGAGAACCTGAAAAATAGTATTGAAAAGTTTTTAAAGGAACGGATGGAAAATATTCCACATGGAAATGAATATGTTCTTCAGCAGACTATCGGGTTCCAGAGGGTGATCCAAAGGGCGGTTAACCATGCGCGTTCAGCTGAAAAACAGCAGGTTTCCGTGGGCGATATACTGATTTCCATTTTTCAGGAAAAAGATTCCCATGCTGTATATTTCCTAAAGCAGGAGGGAATAACTCGTTTTGATGTTTTAAACTGCATTTCCCATGGCATCACAAAGGATCTCATAAGCGATGATCCCGGAGGAGCTGATAAAGAGCGAAAGCAACAAAAGCGCAAAAAAACCGATCCGCTTGAAATTTATACGGTTAACATGGTTCAAAGGGCAACTGAAGGAAAACTTGACCCTCTCATCGGTCGCACTCTTGAGATGGAGCGTACAGTTCAAGTGCTTTGCAGAAGACGGAAAAATAATCCTGTGTTTGTTGGAGAACCGGGTGTTGGAAAAACAGCAATGGCAGAAGGGCTTGCCCAGGAGATCGCAAATGGAACCATTCCTGATATCTTAAAAGATGCCGAGATCTTTGCACTTGATCTTGGCGCTCTTCTGGCAGGGACAAAATACCGAGGGGATTTTGAGCAACGCTTTAAAAATGTGATTAACGCGATCAAAAAGAGAGAAAATGCCATTATGTTTATTGACGAGATCCATACTGTTGTGGGGGCAGGCGCCACCAGCAGCGGTACGATGGATGCCTCAAATCTTCTTAAACCTGTTCTTTCGACCGGAGAGATCCGGTGTATAGGCTCCACCACCTATGAGGAGTTTAACAACCACTTTGCAAAAGATCGAGCTCTGTCCCGCCGCTTTGAAAAGATTGAGATACCAGAGCCAAGTCTTGCTGAATCTTTTAAGATACTCAAGGGGTTAAAATCCTGTTACGAAGAGCATCACGAAATTGTTTATACTGATGCTGCGCTAAAGTCTGCAATTGACCTTTCCGCCAAGTATCTCAATGATCGCTATCTTCCTGATAAAGCGATTGATGTGATAGATGAGGCCGGGGCATATGTTAGGATCTCAGGCTCTGAGCGCAGAAAAAAAATCCATCCTTTGGATATTGAAAAGATCGTTGCCAAGATGGCAAAGATACCCACAAGAAGCGTGTCAACAAACGACAAATCCAAGCTTGAAAACCTTGAAAAGGAATTGATGAAATCGGTTTTTGGGCAGGATGATGCGATCAAAACGTTAGTGACATCCATAAAACGTTCCCGTGCGGGTCTTGGGTCTCCTGAACAACCAATAGGTTCGTTTCTTTTTACAGGTCCCACTGGTGTGGGAAAAACCGAGGTGTCCCTGCAGCTTGCAAAAACACTAGGGGTGGAGTTTACCCGTTTTGACATGAGTGAGTACATGGAAAAGCATGCGGTGGCGCGTCTGATCGGTGCGCCTCCCGGCTATGTGGGTTTTGAACAGGGAGGGCTCTTAACAGACAGCATACGGAGGAATCCCCACAGCGTGCTGCTTTTTGATGAGATTGAAAAAGCACATATTGATCTGTTTAATATACTGCTTCAGGTCATGGACCATGCTACCCTTACCGACAATAATGGGAAAAATGCTGATTTCAGAAATGTTATTATTATTATGACCTCAAATGCCGGTACAAGAGAGATGAGCTCCCAGACTATAGGGTTTGGTGATCCAAATCAGGACACTTCAGGAAAAGGGAAAAAAGCAATTGAAAAGTATTTCAATCCGGAATTTCGAAACCGCCTTGACGCCATCATAAATTTCAACGCCCTTAGTGCCAAGATAATGGAAATGGTCGTGGATAAATTTATTGTAGAGCTTAACCAGCAGCTCACAGCTAAAAAGGTTTCCCTTGACATCTCTTCTGATGCCCGGAAATGGCTTGCAAAAAAAGGCCATGACTCACGTTACGGGGCAAGGCCCCTTGGGAGACTCATCCAGACAGAGATCAAGGATGCTTTGTCTGACCAGATTCTGTTCGGCCAACTTGAAAATGGTGGTGAAGTTTTTATTGATGTCAAAAAGGATGCCCTGGCCTTTAAATATGGGGGTAAGGCATAACGACAAATTCAGGAATTAAAGGATAAAATAATGAAATTAAGATAGACAGAATTCCTTCAATTCCTCAATTCCTAAATCCCTCAATTCCCTAATTCATAGTGAGTATGTCGGTTTTTCTTTTGTCCCAGAAAATAGAATTCCCCTCGCCCCATTTTGCCGAAGAAGACGGGCTTTTGGCTGTGGGCGGCTGTTTGAGTGAAGAACGTCTTCTCCTTGCCTATAGAATGGGCATTTTCCCATGGTTTTCAGAAGGTGACCCTGTATTGTGGTGGTCACCGGATCCTCGCCTTGCACTATACCCTCAGGAACTTAGAGTTTCGAAGAGTTTACAGAAAGTAATAAGAAAAAAGCAGTTTCATCTTACCATGGACACAGCTTTTACCCGGGTGATTAACGCGTGTGCTTCGAGTCGAACCCAAAACAATGAAGGAACATGGTTAACTGAGTATATGATAGAATCCTACATAAAGCTTCATGAATCAGGGTTTGCCCATTCAGTGGAGGCCTGGTACAAAGGGGAGCTTGCAGGCGGTCTGTACGGAGTGTCTTTGGGTAGATGTTTTTTTGGAGAATCAATGTTTACGCGTTTAAGCAATGCTTCAAAGGTAGCTTTCGTGGCCCTTGTGCACTTTCTTGAAAAAATGTCATTTGATTTGATTGACTGCCAGATTACAACCAGGCACATGGTTCGATTTGGGGCAAAAGAGGTCCCCAGGGCAATGTTTTTAAAACAGGTTGAAGACTCCCTTCAATCTTCCACAAAAAAGGGGAAGTGGAGTTTTGATTGACAGGAATAGATAGAAAATAATGGATGAACTGTTTGAAAATCTTTCACAAGATCAAGCCAATACCTGCGGGTTGGTTCTAACATCATCGGGAATAGTGTACACGGTTAGAAAAAGGGGTAAAGGCTGGAATATAATTGTGGATAAAGAGGATCACGAAAAGGCATTGACTGCAGTCAAAGTATACTTTGATGACAACCCCGATGTCTCCACAACAAATGACGACACTGGCTTAAAATACCCCAAAACATTCACAGGCTTTTACGTAGCATTTATTTTGCTTGTATCTCATATTGCTGTTTTCATGTCAGGCGATGTAAGAGCTTTTCATAGAGCATGTGGATCGTCCGCTGCTGATATTTTGCATGGGGAGTTATACAGGGCTGTCACATCTCTTATGCTCCATTCAGGCGCCCTGCATCTTGCGGGAAATATGGCCGGCATTGCAGTCTTTGGAACATGCGTCTGCTTAATAACAGGGCAGGGTGTCGGCTGGCTGATGATTGTTTTGAGCGGTATTTTGGGTAACCTTCTAAACGCTTTTTTTTACAAAACAGGTCATCTTTCAGTAGGTGCTTCCACAGCTGTTTTTGGCGCTATAGGGATTCTTGCCGGTTATAATTTTTTCTCAAAATTCAGGTCGCCCGACCAGAGAATAAAGGCATGGCTTCCTCTTGGCGGTGGTCTTGCTCTTCTTGGCCTTCTTGGTTCAGGAGAGAATTCAGATATTGGCGCCCATTTTTTTGGTTTTATCTTCGGAATTCTTCTTGGAGTGTTTTATGCCTATTTTATAAGATATCCCCTGCCAGAAAAGTACCAGGTAAACTGCACTGTGTTATCATTGTGCATTATTGTTTTCTCATGGATGATCGCTTTTAATGCTATGTAGATAGACCTGTTTTAAAAAAAGATTCACCGCTCGCTTCGCTTAAGGGCGCAAAGAACCGCAAAGTTTTTTGTTTTCCGCAGAAAGGCGCGGAAAAAAAAGATTCATGCCCTTTGGGCAGATTAACTCCTCATCTACGGCAACGCCGGACAACTTTTACCCTTATGGGTTTTTGGATGTATGATTTTCTTACACTTCAACTATATGGATAGTAGATTCTTACAAATTAAAATATGTAATACTTTATTATATAAGTTTGACAATATATGAAAGGTATTGTATTTAGAATTAACAATAGAAAAAAAGGAGGTTATAATGCTATCCACCGTTACAAGCAAGGGGCAAGTGACGATTCCAAAGGAAATAAGGCGTTTAATGAATATCAAGCCCAAAGATAAGGTTGATTTTGTTCTTGATGGCGACAAAGTCCTGCTAAAACACGTAAAAACATTAAAAGATTTCCGTGGAAGCGTCCCAAATAAAGGAAATGGGAATTTTCAACAGGAAAGAGCTTATTCTAGAAAAGCAAAAAGCAAAATTATAATGAAGGAAATGGAATGAAAACTTGCTTTGTAGACACAAATCTATTTATTCGATATCTG
>JAUXBD010000134.1 GCA_030619585.1 Desulfobacteraceae bacterium | reverse complement strand
TTTTCGGGAAGTTTCATTTTATTTATCCGGATAGCTATCCAAGTACTATATCCAAAAGAGCCCCGAAAAAAAGTATGGGGGATATATACCTGTTGACCTTGAAAAACATCTTTATTGCAGGTCCAATATCTTTGCTTCTCGCAAGTTTCTGCTGATAGACAAATATTACTCCTATTAGGGTAATTGCGATCCAGTAAAAAACACCCAAACCGGTCAACAGGCCTGCCCATACCATGGCGTTGATGGAGGCCATGTAACATATGGTGGAAAACACAAGGGACTTTTTCTTCCCGAACTTTGCAGGTATTGAGTGAAGACTCTCTTTTGAATCAAACTCCATATCCTGAAGTGCATAGACAATATCAAGACCGGCAATCCAGGTCATTATTGCAAATCCGAGAATAAACGGAACCCGGGTAAACTCACCTGCAGCAGCCAGATATCCTCCTATGGGAGCCGTTGCTTCCACAAATCCAAGATAAAAGTGGGATGATGCGGAAAACCGTTTAAAATAGGAGTAGGTAAAAAGCATGAACACAGCAGGAAAAGAGAGATAAAAGCATAGTCTGTTTAGCATAAATGACGCAAAAACAAGAAAAAGTGATGCTATCGCTCCTGCCATCCAAGCTGCCAAAGGGGTTACTTCACCTTTCGGGATAAGACGGTCTTGTGTGCGGGGATTTTTTGCATCTATATTTGCATCAATCACCCGGTTAAACGACATGCCTGCTGTCCTGGCTGCGGCAAGAGCCACAATAACCCATGACCATGTGAAAAAATCCCCGCCACCGGCAAAGAGCACCCCGATTAAAGCAAAAGGAAGTGCAAAAAGTGTTTGCTCTATCATGATGAGCTTGGAGAAAGTTTTAAAATCCATACTCTTTCCACCTTTTTTCCACTTTCTGCTTTATTTCATCGGTCATGGATATCTCCTCGGGCCAACTTCTGCCCATCCCCTCTTCAACTGTTTTTCTTGTGGCATCAATGCCCATTTTCCCTCCAAAGTTGGGATAGGGTGCGGAGTGGTCCAAAGCATCAAGGGGCCCTTCAGAGATCAGCAGATCTCTTTTGGGGTCCACGTTATTGAGAAGCTTCCAGACAACCGTGGCGGAATCGGTGAGATCTATATCCTTGTCAAACACGGCAATAAATTTTGTTGAGGAGATCTGGCCAAGCCCCCATAGGATATTTATCACTTTTTTGGCCTGGCCGGGAAACTGTTTGTCAATGGAAATCAAAGCACAGTTGTGAAACACCCCCTCCATGGGAAGCTCCATATCCACGACCTCTGGCACAAGCATCTTTATCAGGGGAAGAAATATCTTCTCTGTTGCCTTTGCCATAAAGCAGTCTTCCATGGGGGGTTTTCCCACAATGGTGGTGGGATAAACAGCATCTTTTCTGCATGTTATACAGGTAACATGAAATACCGGGTATCTGTCTGCAGGAGAATAAAACCCTGTGTGATCGCCAAAGGGCCCCTCAATCCTGGCTTCATCAGGATCAACATACCCTTCCAAAATAAAATCCGACTCAGCCGGGACAAAAAGATCCACTGTTTTTGCTTTTACCAGCTCAACGGGTCGTTTATTGATAAAACCCGCAAACATAAACTCACCGATATCAGGGGGAAGGGGTGCGGTGGCAGAGTATGTTACAGCAGGTGTGCCGCCCAGGGCCACTGCCACATCCATTCTTTTGCCTTGGTTCTTGTATTTATCAAAATGCCTTGCGCCGTCTTTGTTATATTGCCAGTGCATGCCTGTGGTTTTGTTGTCATACTTATGCATCCTGTACATACCAACATTTTGAATATTGTTTTCCGGATCTTTAGTAATAACTATGGGAAGTGTTATAAAAGGCCCCCCGTCATTGGGCCATGTTGTCAAGATGGGCAGCATATCAAGAAGAGAACCGTCTGACTCAAGCACCCTTTCCTGACACGGCCCGCGCTTGACCTTTTTAGGAGTATACCCTGCGATCTCTTTTAATAAAAAAAGGGTTTTTATCTTGTCCTTAATATTTTCCGGCGGCTTTATCTTCAGGTGGTTTTCAATCCTTGCGGCAATATCATCAAAAGAGCTGCAGTTAAGGGCCATCTCCATACGTTTGTAGCTTCCAAACCCGTTGATAAAAAGCGGAAAAGGCGATCCTTTTACATTTTCAAAAAAAAGCGCCGGTCCACCATCCTTGCTCACCCTGTCCGTGATCTCGGTGATCTCAAGCTCTGGATCAACTTCCACCGAAATCCTCTTTAATTCACCTAAAGATTCCAGCTTTTTTATAAACTCCTGTTGATTTTTAAATATCATAATATGTCCATTTGTTTAAGATGCCAGTCTCTGTTTTAAAAATGTATATCTCCTCTTTGTTTCGTTGTTTCTTATGCCAATGGCCATGGCTTTTTTTGTGCCCACTATGACCACCAGTTTTCTTCCCCTTGTAACACCTGTATATATAAGATTTCTCTGCAAAAGTATATAATGCTGAATAAGAATCGGGATAACCACCACAGGATATTCGCTGCCCTGTGATTTGTGTATTGAAATCGCATAGGCAAGAATAATTTCATCAAGATCGCTAAAATCATACACAACCTTTTTTTGATCAAAACTGATTGTCACATCCTGGTTGTCCTGATGGATATTGGTGATCCTGCCGATATCACCGTTAAACACATCCTTGTCATAATTGTTCTTTATCTGCATCACCTTGTCACCAACCTTAAACCCCCTTCCCCCCCGCATTACACCTACCTCTCCCGGATTAAGCGCTTTTTGCAGTTCCGTATTAAGGTTTCCCGCGCCCACAATGCCTTTATGCATGGGTGTTAACACCTGGATATCATCAACAGGGTCAAAGCCGAACCGCTCCGGGATCCTATGAACGGCCAGTTTGACTATTGTGTTCATAACTTTTTCCGGTTCCTCCTGCTCAATAAAATAAAAATCGCTGTCTTGATCTGTTCCTTTTTTTTCCGCATTTTCATACAGAGGAAACTCTCCCATGTTGATCTTGTGGGCATTTACTATAATTTGGCTTTGCCTGGCCTGGCGAAAGATATCCTTTAGCCTAACAACAGGAACACAGTTTGAGTTGATTATATCATTTAGAACATTCCCCGTACCAACAGACGGCAGCTGATTCACATCGCCAACAAGAATGAATGTGGCATGGACCGGAACAGCCTTTAAAAGATGGTGCATAAGGACAGTGTCTATCATGGACGCTTCATCAACTATAAGAAGGTCACACCCAAGGGGATTTTTTTCGTTGTGCTTAAACCCCATGTCTGCATAGGAAAAGGAAAGCATCCTGTGAATAGTTTTAGCCTCATGGCCGCAAGCCTCATGCATCCTTTTAGCCGCCCTTCCTGTTGGAGCGGCAAGCATTATATTAACGCCAAGACGTAAAAAGATTTTTAAAACACCATTTATTATTGTGGTTTTTCCTGTGCCGGGCCCACCGGTAATTACCATAACTTTGCTATTGATTGCAGCCCTTATGGCATCTTCCTGTTTTTCAGCCAGGTTGATATCAAGCTTCCCCTGCACCCAGCTAATAGCCTTATCAGGATCAATGGGACGGGTGGACTTTGCGGATGACCCAAGCCGTTTTAACCTGAAAGAGATGCCTGTTTCACAAACATGAAACTTTGAAAGAAAAACAGCCTTGTTGTTCTCCTTAAATTCATCAAAATTTTCATTCAGGTCTTGAATGACAACCTTTTTTTCAACTGCAATAGCTCTCAGGGCTTCAACAATAACATCCCTTTCCACCTGGAGGATCTCCCCGCATTTTTCCAGAAGCGGTTCATAGGGATAATAAACATGCCCCTCATCTGAAAGCTTGTGCAAAGTATAGATAATGCCGGCTTCAACCCTTACTTGGGAATCTTTTGAAAACCCAAGCTTTTGGGCAATATTGTCTGCTGTCACAAAACCGATTCCAAAGATATCCGTTGCCAGCCTGTACGGGTTTCCCCTCACAACTTCAATTGACCGGCTTTTGTACTCCTTGAATATCTTGGTTGCATACCCTGAACCGACACCATGGGTCTGCAAAAAGAGCATAACATTCCTGATCTCTTTTTGCTCCTCCCAGGCAGCTTCTATCATCCCTATCCGTTTTTTTCCAATCCCCGCAACTTGCGTGAGCTGCCCGATATCCTCTTCAATCACATCCAGGGTCTTTTTGCCGAACTTTTTAACAATCCGCTTGGCCATAACAGGGCCGATCCCTTTAACAAGACCTGAGCCCAGGTACTTTTCGATTCCAAAGACCGTGGCTGGAACCGATGTGCTGTAATGGACAACTTTAAACTGCTCTCCGAAGTTTGGATGGTTTACCCATTCCCCTTGCATCTTAAGAATTTCGCCAGGGGCAGGCGTCATAATGCTGCCGGTAATTGTCACAAGATCTCGTCGACCATAAACCTTTACCCTTGCAATGGTAAAACCGCTCTCTTCATCTGTATAGGTAATTCTTTCAATCTGGCCGGAAAGATCGGTAAGCATGGTTTTAAACTTTTGGAAGGTCAAATCCGGGTTTGCCAAAAGGCTTGTCACCCCACCGGGTGTCACATTGGTCTGTCATTTCGTTCAACTTTAGTTCAAGGTCAAGCCTTATTTGTTCACACGCCTCTTTAGCCTCCTTTTCATTCCCGCACGCCACAAGCCGGTATGATATACACATCAACTTGACAAACAGGGCGATAAAAGGGGTCCCGAACTTTAAAAAAAGTTTCTCTTTAAAACTTAAAATATACTTGCTGCTTTTCTGGGACATATCTACATATTTGTTTGATTAGGTTTAATTGTTCAATTTGTTTTATTTAAGGAATCATATACAAAATTTTTGACCCGGATATTGTTGAGCTCTATCAGGTCTTAATATCATGCTCATCTGTTGATCCAAGGTTACTTTTTTCACGTTTTTTTGCCAGTTGGTCACGGACAATATATGTAATGACCCCAACGATGATAATTATGTCCGTGCACAGCACCCAGTAAAAATAGGGATTATCCTTCATGTTTTTATCTCCGGCATCTTTTTGTCTCCGTTGCCTGTTTGTAATTGCCTTCTGCCTTGGCCTGAAAACTGTGAATAGTTCCTCTACCTGAGGAAATCTTATGCCCCTCAACCGCCTGAAGGTGCTCCGCCGCATGCCGGGGGCTTGAACCCTCCTGCGCCTGTGGGAATTCCGTTGGGTCTGACACTCCCGGCAGAGATAAGTTTCCGGGCATTTTTTGCCTTGCACTTGGGACATTCCGGGAGATCTTTATCTGAAGACAAGAACAGTTGTTCAAACTGATGGTTACATTTTTTACATTCAAATTCAAAAATTGGCATGATATAATCCTTAATTCTATTAATTATAATAAAGTAACATAACCATACTCCCGGTTAATATCAAGAACGTTTTTTCTTGTCGATTTTGAATAAATTAGTTAAAAGAT
>JAUXBD010000278.1 GCA_030619585.1 Desulfobacteraceae bacterium | reverse complement strand
TCCGACTTGTTATCCTGAAATAGATTTGGGAAATAGAGGGACAGGTACTTTATGCTTATCAGTGTCTGAACGAAAACGCCTAATTTCCCCAATTAAGCGCTATGCTTCACTGGGTGTCTTCGTCAGATTCTCCACCATTTCCAAAATTCAGAAGGTATTCTTCTCTTTTGGGGAATCTTTTGAGTTTTTTACCATTGACTTTTGTCTAAATTCGGAATAAGCTCCAAAAAAATCAACTTTTTTTGGAACTTATTCTTAATATGGCCATTATTAAACGGATTTTGAATATAGATCTTCCGGAAGGCCAATCAGCTTTTCTTTGGGGGCCAAGAAAAACCGGAAAATCTACATATCTAAAAAGCAAATTTCCCGATAGCCTGTATTATGATTTTTTAAAGACAGATCTGTTTATCGATTTTTCTAAAGCCCCCTCACTATTAAGAGAGCAATTACAGGCAAAAAACAAGTCTGTATTAAAACATCCGATCATACTTGATGAGGTTCAAAAAGTCCCACAAATTTTGGATGAGGTTCACTGGCTTATTGAAAACCAGAATCTCGGTTTTATTCTATGCGGTTCAAGTGCCAGAAAATTGAAAAGGGGACAAGCCAATTTACTGGGCGGGCGGGCGTGGCGATATGAAATGTTTCCCTTTGTAACTGTTGAAATAGAAAATATAAATCTTTTAAGAACCTTGAATCATGGTTTGATTCCTGCCCATTATTTACAAAAAAATCACATTAAATCATTAAAAGCCTATGTGAAAGATTATTTGAAGGAGGAAGTCTTTCAGGAGGGGCTTACTCGGAATATTCCTGCATTTTCAAGATTTTTTGATGCAATGGGATACTCCCATGGCCAGTTGACAAACTACTCGAATATTGCTCGGGAATGTGGTGTTGATTCAAAGACTGTAAAAGAATATTATCAAATACTTATCGACACATTACTAGGAACTATGGTTGAGCCGTTTAAACGCAGGCAAAATAGGCAAATTATCACGAAGTCCTCTAAATTTTACCTTTTTGATGTTGGCGTTTCAGGAATTCTGACCAACCGGCGGTTATATGAAGAAAAAGGTGAAGCATTTGGACAAGCTTTTGAACATTTCATTTTCATGCAACTTGCAGCGCACAGATCTTATACAGATTTGGATTATCCAATTAATTTCTGGCGGACAAAAACCGGTTTTGAAGTTGATTTTGTTTTAGGCCGAGGTGAAGTTGCCATAGAAGTAAAAGGTAGCAATCGCGTTGATTTAAGAGACCTCAAAGGGTTGCACCAATTCTCAACAGAATACTCACCACGCCGGACAATTGTTGTCTGCAATGAACCCACCAAAAGGATTCATAATAAAATTACTATTTTCCCTTGGAAAGAGTTTCTATATGATTTATGGGAAGGGAAAATTATAAAATAGAAAGCCGGTCAAAGGTTATTGATGTTATTATTTGACAAAAAAAAGGCCGTGCCTTTGTTGGGGCACGGCCTTTTTTGTTTTTTTATCAGCAGACTTTTAGTGTCCGCCTCCTGTCACAAGTGCGGTAACTGTTTTGGTCATTGGTGCTGCATAGAGTAGTATCAGTGCAACAACAAGCGCATAGATACAAAGAGACTCAATCATTGCAAGGCCGATCAGCAGTGTAACTGTAACTTTACCTGACGCTTCCGGATTTCTTGCAATACCCTCAACTGCGCCCTTTAAACCCATGCCCTGTGCGATGCCGCATCCAAAGGCAGCAACGCCTATCGCAAAACCTGCTGACATGGCACATGCAACGAAAAATTTTAATGCTTCTGCTTCCATTTAAAAACCTCCTTTAAAAGTAGTTATTACGGGCCTCTTCCAAAGTTCCCAAAATTCAATCTTTTGCTTAAAACTTATATTTTTTTAATGTGCATGCTCCATTGCGGACGAAAAATATATAACCGACAGTAAAAAGAAAACAAAACCCTGGACAAAGGCCACAAAAATACCCAGAGCCATTATTGGCAGAGGAGCGAAAAAAGCGCCTGCCAAGCCAAAAAGGATGCCCAATACAATCTCATGACCCATCATATTGCCAAAAAGTCGAAATGTAAGTGACAGGATTCGCGCTCCATGACCGATAATTTCAATGGGTAACATTAACGGAGCCATCCACCACACAGGTCCCAAAAAATGTTTTATATATTTTACTCCATGATATTTTATTCCAATAACATGTGTAAAAACAACCACCACAAGCGCACAGGATAATGTTGTATTCAGGTTGGCAGTGGGTGGGAAAAAACCCGGTACAAGTCCTATGAGGTTTCCTATAAAAACGTAGATAAACACGGTTGCAGCAATGGGGAAAAGCCACCTGCCCTCCTCTCCTGTTATATCAACCATAAAATCCTCGATCCCGGAAACAATCAGCTCAAATAGGTTCTGCATATGTGTTGGAACCAAACTTATACTTTTTGTTGCAAAAAAACCGGCAGTGATAAGCAAAATCATAACGACCCATGTATAGACAACATGTGGATAGGTATGGGCAAAATGTCCCAGGCCTATTGCTTCAAACAGTTTAACAAAAATCAGATATGGATGTTCCACTTTATACAGCCTCCTTGAATATAAGGTTTTTTATTTCAAAGATAGTTGCCAGAAAAATACTTGCAACCACAACAGAAAGGCCGATCAAAAGGCCAATTGGATCAACAAGTTGTTTTGAAACAAGTACAAATAAAATAAACCCGCTGATAATAAAGCGGATATAGTATTTCACCAGAACTACGTTATGGGATGCTATGAGGGGTGGTTTAAAAAAGTTTATGAGTGTCCTTGACAGCAAGTGAAAGTTAACCGTAACTATCAGCCCGCCAAATATTATCCCCCCGGCAAAGCGAGGTGTTGAAAAGATGACCCCAAGAAGGCTTACAGCAAAAAACAAAATCCAGTTTGCTGTTGTGACGAACTTTAAAAGCCGTTTCTGAATATCCATTTTACTTTCTTCTTGGCTATAGTTTTTTGCTCTTTTTTATTGCAAGTAAAATATTACTGAACCCTGCGGCGATTCCCAATCCAAGGCCGATAAACATAAACCAAGGAGAACTGCCAAGCCACCTGTCAATAAATACTCCAATAAACAGCCCAATAAAAATCGAAAGGGCCACAGATAAACCAAGGCTGCTGAAAAATGCCAATTCCCTTATTGCTTGCCTGGTCTCTCTTTTCATAACAGAAAGCCTTCATGTTCTTTCTGCACAATGCATCCCAGCCCGACAAAAGAGCTCTTTTAACATAAAGATTATATGCAAGTCAATTAAAAACGAACCTTTGTTTTGAATTTCCATGAAGGCAGATAATTGTTTTTCATAACCCCTTTAATTTTCTTGTCTAATTATGGAGGCGAATATTTCTGACCGTGATTTTTGTGTGTAATTAAAAGTGTTGAGTGACAAAATGAATTGGTTCCCTTTCGAAATTTTATTTGCCACAAAGGCACCAAGAC
>JAUXBD010000205.1 GCA_030619585.1 Desulfobacteraceae bacterium | reverse complement strand
TATCAAAGAGATTATGGATGTTTTGCCCCATAGATATCCTTTTATCCTCATTGACCGAGTCGTTGAAGTGGTGCCTAATAAAAGGGCAACTGCGTTAAAAAATGTGACTATAAACGAGCCCTTTTTTCAGGGGCATTTCCCGGGAATCCCCATAATGCCGGGGGTTCTTATAATGGAAGCAATGGCACAAACCGGCGCTATGCTTGGTTATGCATCTTCATTCCAGGAAAAAGGCGGGCTGATGTTTTTTGCCGGAATGGATAAGGTTAAGTTTCGAAAACCGGTTGTTCCCGGGGATCAGCTTGTCATTGAGGTCAACGTTATTAAACTTAGATCAAAGATCGTTAAGCTAAGCGGAACCGCCAAGGTTGAAGGAAAACTTGTGGCGGAAGCTGAGCTTATGGCATACAAAGGCGCAGCTCAATGATACATCCAACAGCCATTATAGATTCTTCGGCAAACATAGACAGTGATGTTGAGATAGGCCCGTACTCAGTAATCGGCAAGGATGTGAACATCGGGTCGGGAACCACAATAGGTGCCCATGTGACAATAGATCCTTTTGTCTCAATTGGCCTTAATTGCCGGATATTTCACCATGCAGCCATAGGAGCCATCCCACAGTCCCTGAAATTTGATGGCGAAAAGACTTTCGTTAAAATCGGACAGGGAACGATTATTCGCGAATTTGTTACCATCCACAGGGGAACAGGGTTTGGCGGAGGGTTAACCGAGATCGGTGAAGAGAATTTTCTAATGGCTTACACCCACATTGCCCATGACTGCATACTTGGCAAAAGAGTAGTGTTTGCGAACAATGCCACCCTGGGCGGGCATATAATTATTGGAGACCACGCCACCCTGGGCGGACTTGTGGCTATTCACCAGTTTGTAAGGATAGGTGATTACGCTTTTGTGGGGGGAAAATCCGCTGTTGTTAAGGATATCCCTCCATATACAATTGCCAATGGAGACAGGGCGCGTCTGCATGGATTAAACAGCGTCGGCCTGAAACGTCATGGGTTTTCTCAACAAACTGTTTCTTTTCTGAAAAAAACATACAGGATTATTTTCAGAATCGGCCTTACATTAAATGAGGCTATTGAGAGAGTTGGCGCTGAGGTGGAACAGATCCCTGAGGTTGTTAAATTCATAAAGTTTATAAAGTCATCCCAGAGAGGAATAACCAGATAGCCTTAAGAGGCATCAGCAAGGTGGCAAAACGGTTTGTAAAGTATGAAGATCGGACTTATTGCAGGAGGCGGCCAGTTTCCCATTATCTTTTCCAAGGCTGCAAAATTAAACGAGTTGCCGGTTTTTGCCGTGGCTTTCATAAACGAAGCAAACCCGGACCTTGTCGACCATGTTGACAAAATAAAATGGATACACTTAGGGCAGTTTAAAAAACTCATCAAGTTCTTCAAAGACAACCACATAACCGATGCGGTTATGATGGGCTCCATTAAAAAAACAAATATATTTTCAGATGTTAAACCTGATATAAAAGCCATCTCCCTGATGGCCCGTATGAAGCACACCCATGATGACAATCTTATAAGAACATTTGCAGGTGCAATTGAAAAAGAGGGGATCACAATAAGGGCTTCAACCTTTCTGCTTCCCCATCTCCTTGCAACCAAGGGGTGCTGGACAAAACGAAAACCGACAAAATCTGAAAAAGCGGATGTAGAACTTGGATGGACCCTTGCAAAGGAGATCGGACGGCTTGATATAGGCCAATGTGTTGTGGTGGGAGGCGGGTCGGCCCTGGCAGTAGAAGCAATTGACGGAACCGATGCGACTATTAAACGCGGCGGTAAACTGGGCCGGGGCAATGCTGTGGTTGTTAAGGTTTGCAAGCCCATCCAGGATTTAAGGTTTGATGTACCTGCTGTCGGCGTGCAGACCATTCGTTCAATGCATGAAGCAAATGCAGGAGTGCTGGCCATAGAGGCGGGTAAGGCTGTGGTATTTGACAAGGAGGAGATGATAACTCTTGCAGACAGGTTAGACATTGCGATTGTTGTCCAGGATTAGATTTAACGGAATAAAAAAATGAGAAAACTTCAGGTGGGAGTTGTTGGCGTGGGATATCTTGGAAAATTCCATGCTGAAAAATATGCAAAAATAAAGGGTGTTGACCTTGCGGGAGTCTGCGATGTGAGCAAAGAAGCCGCCGAAGGTGTTGCGCAAAAAGTGGGGTGCAAGCCGTATGCTGATTACAAAGAGCTTATGGGAAAAGTGGATGCTGCAAGTATAGTTGTTCCCACGCCATTGCATTTTAATGTATGCCGGGATTTTCTGGAAAATAGCGTTGACCTTCTTATTGAAAAGCCAATAACAACCAGTCTCAAGGAGGCCGATGAACTGATTTGTCTGGCTGAATCAAAGGGGTGCATAATTCAGGTGGGCCATCTTGAGAGATATAATCCGGTTGTTGTCAGGCTTAAAGATATTGCACGGCAGCCGATATTTATAGATGCCCGCAGGATGAGCACCTTCAAGGGGCGTGGTACGGATGTAAGCGTGGTGTTGGACCTTATGATCCATGATATAGATATTATTTTAAAGTTTGCAGGATCAAAGATAAAAAATATAGGGGCAAAAGGGGCTGTGGTTGCATCAAACCACCATGATTTTGCATCCGCACATCTTGAGTTTGAAAACGGATTCAGCGCAAACATAACAGCCGGCAGAGTTTCTGCCGGAGATGAAAGGGGAATGCGGTTAATTGAAAAGGATAGATACATATCCGTAGACTTTATTAATCGTAAATTAAATATTACCAAAAAGATAGCAAAGCCGGATATGTACACAGGCATGTACGATGAAAAGCAGGCACCTTTTACTGAAAATATTTTCTGTGACAAGGGAGATGCATTAGAAGATGAGCTAAAAGCATTTGTTGAATCCGTAAATAAACGCTCAACACCGGAGGTTTCAGGACAGGTGGGGCGTGATGCCCTGAAAACAGCATTAGATATTATGGAAAAGATCGATAAAGGTTGCGGGTATTCTAAGGTGTAGAAATGGGCGGGTTGCCGGAACAAAAATGTATTATGATTATAGCCGGTGAAGCATCAGGAGACCTTCACGGCGCTAAACTTGTAAAGGCATTGCAGAAAAAAGACCAGGCCTTTTCCTTTTGCGGGATCGGAGGTCAGGCACTAAGGCAGGCCGGGACAAATATCCTGGTTGAAGCATCCGAGCTTTCTGTCGTGGGTATAATAGAGGTGTTTTCAAAGATACCTGCAATTTTAAAAGGTCTGTCTGCTGCAAAAAAATTTCTAAAAAGCCGCAAACCGGACCTTCTAATACTCATTGACTTTCCCGATTTCAACCTTCATATTGCAAAATTTGCGAAAAAGATCAACATTCCGATTCTTTATTATATTAGTCCGCAGGTTTGGGCCTGGAGGCAATCGCGGGTAAAAAAGATTAAAAAGCTTGTGGATCATATGGCGGTTATTCTGCCGTTTGAAGAGGCTTTTTATAAAAAGCATGAAGTGCCTGTGACATTTGTGGGTCATCCCCTGCTTGATGCAAAACTCAGGACTAATACCAAAAAAAAGGTTGAAACTTTAAACACCATAGGCCTTTTACCGGGTTCCCGTTTAGGAGAGATTTCAAAACATCTTCCCGTAATGGTTGAAGCTGCCCATAAAATGAAAAAACTTAATAAAAAACTGGACTTTATCATCTCTTGTGCACCTGATACAGATAAAGAATGGATGGAAGAGATTGTAAATAAAAACCCCGGGCCTGCTCCTTTTGAACTTGTATCAGGCGGGGCCGACAAAGTATTTGAAAGGTCTGTGCTTGTTGTTGCGGTTTCAGGCACGGTTACCCTGGAGGCAGCCATTTTTGGAATTCCCATGGTGATAATATATAAGATGTCTCCGATAAGTTTTTTTCTTGGCAAATTGTTAGTCAATTTAGAACATGTTGGCCTTGCAAATATTATTGCAAAAGAGGATATTGTCCCGGAGCTTTTGCAGGAGGAGGTAAATCCTGAAAATATTTCCAATATGGCGTGTTCCATGTTGGAAGATGTTAACGGCCTTGAAATAATGAGAAAAAAACTAATGGGAGTAAAAGATCTTCTGGGAGAGCCCGGTGTGTCTGAACGCACTGCTGATATAGCAATAGATATATTAAACAGAGCCAATGAATTCTGACTCCCGTAATGCGGGTTAACTATCTGCAAGTCAACACGAGTTTCCTATATGTTACAAGAACGACACAAGCGTATATTATCACTTATACAGTATAACTGGCAAAGATTCCTTGCTGCAATAATGTTTTTATTAGTTATTTCAGCCACTTC
>JAUXBD010000196.1 GCA_030619585.1 Desulfobacteraceae bacterium | reverse complement strand
TGGGGACCTCATTTAATATATTTCCTGCTTTTTTCGTTAAAACACCTTTTCTTACCCAGATATTAAGCAAAGGCTGTGCCGGAGGAGAAATGTCAAAGCAAAGTATTGATATTCAATATGATATTAGCTGCACCCCCTAACCCACAACTCAAATTAATTTACAATCCGATTTGTATCGATTTTTTGTCTCTCTTTTGAAAATCGCCAATAATATGAAGAGTTAAAATTTAAACACAATTATGGTTGTGTTTACAACCAAAGTTGTAAAGGCTTAATATTATAGCAAAATTTAAACAACTAAGTTGTATGTGCACAGCTATATATTCGCAAGCAGCCAAATTTCTTGTACATAATTAAAAGTGACTATTGCTTATGAGTTAAGTTTCTGGTAAAATTTTTCATATTGTTTTAATCTTAAATCCAGCCCTGCATAGTTCTATCGTGCTTTACAGTGAGCCCTTTTTAAATAAGGTTTAGCGCCAAAATGATAGAGAAAGTATTAGAGAACAACCATGATGATAAGCCTCTTTTACAGGAAGATATATATAACGGGACAGCTCCCCAAAAAGAGACCTCTTTATGGAAAATTATAATTGCAGATGATCAGGAAGAGGTTCACACCTTAACAAAAATGGTTCTCTCCGATTTTACCTTTGAGGGAAGGGGCCTTGAATTTCTAAGTGCATATTCAGGCCAGGAAACCAAACGGATTATTCTTGAACATTTGGATACAGCTATTATCCTTCTTGATGTGGTGATGGAAACCGACCATGCAGGGCTTGAGGTTTTGCATTACATCCGAAAAGAGCTGAAAAACGACATTGTGCAAATCGTCTTAAGAACCGGCCAATCAGGACGGGCTCCGGAACAGCAGGTTATGGTAGAATACGGAATTAATGATTACAAATCAAAGGTTGAGCTTACATCCCAGAAACTTTTTACCATGGTTACCGCCCTTTTGCGTACTTACAAACTTTCCTCCTCTTTTAGCCAGCTTAACCGGGAATTACAAAAAGAGCTTATGGATCGAAAAATAGCTGAAAAAGCCCTTAAGGAGAGCGAAGCTCGCTACAGAATTCTTGCGGAAACAACCAGAGAGATCATTATAACATATGACTCTGAAGAGAAAATCACATATATGAACAAGGCCGGATTTGAACTTGGCGGCTATAAAGAAACCCAAATTTTGGGGGAAAATATAGCCAGCATACTTGAGCAGGAATCAACCGATAATGATAATGAAGGCTACTTTTATAATGCCCGATTCCTAAAAGAATCTAAAGACAGCATACCAGTTGAAGTAACATCATCAATTTTAAAAAAACAGGGTGTACCCACAGGAACGCTGGTTACTGCCAGGGACATAACCGCCAAAATTCAGGCTGAGGAGCAGGCAAGGTTACGCCAAGAGCAGCTTTTTCAGGCAGCCAAGATGGCCTCTCTTGGAACACTGGTTTCAGGAGTTGCCCATGAGATTAACAATCCCATCACATCCGTCATGCTTAATGCCCCGATTTTAGGTAAGGTCTGGAGCTCTGTCACACCCCTTTTGGACAAAATATGTGAAGATGATGGTGATTTTCATGTGGGCAATATGAGCTATTCCCAGCTCAGAGAGCGTGTGCCGTTGCTTTTGTCCGACATAGAGGATGGTGCAATGCGTGTTAAGGGCATTGTAGGTGATCTAAAGGACTTTGCGAGGCAAACTCCGTCTGAAATGAACGATGTTGTGGACATTAATACTGCGGTGTCAAAAGCGATCGCACTTGTGAAAAACCTTATTAAAAAGTCAACAAACCATTTTTTAGTGGATTACGGAGAGAACCTCCCCCAATTCAAGGGAAATGCACAGCGTGTGGAACAGGTTGTAATCAATCTGCTTGTTAATTCATGCCAGGCCCTTAAAGATAGTGAACAATCATTGAAAGTGACCACGGGACATAACAAGAGATTATCCAAATTGGTTGTAGAAATTAGGGATAAGGGTGTTGGCATGCCTCCTGAAGTATTGAAACGGATTAAAGACCCTTTTTTCACAACCAAGCGTGATGACGGAGGAACCGGCCTGGGACTATCTATTTCAGACAGAATTATTCAAGATCACGGCGGCACAATAGAGTTCAGTTCACAATCGAATAAGGGCACAACCGTAAAAGTAAGTCTGCCAATAACTTCAAATAACAATCCAGGAACGTAAGGTAAAAAAATGAGTGACAACCTTAATCCGGCAAACCCAATTCTTATTGTGGATGATGAGTACGGAATCCTTCTGGCAATGGAAACCACACTTAAGATGGCGGGCCTGAACAACACAATTACATGCCAGGACAGCCGAAACGTGGCCGATATACTTTCAGAACATAAGGTTGGAGTCGTGTTGCTGGATCTGAACATGCCCCACATCCAGGGAGAAAAGATTCTTACAATCATCAACCATGAGTTCCCCGAAATTCCAGTTATTGTTGTAACAGGAGCAATTGATGTGGAGACAGCTGTCCGATGCATGAAGGAAGGTGCATTTGATTATGTGCTTAAACCCGTGGAAGAGGGGCGCCTGATCACTGCACTGGTACGGGCTCTCTCCTTTGGTGAGTTAAAACAGGAAAATCGTGCCCTCAAACAACATATATTGACGGACAAATTGGAAAGCCCTGAAACTTTTAAAGAGATTATAACTCAAAACAAAAAAATGACTTCTCTGTTTTTATATATTGAATCTATCGCACAGACTTCTCAGGCTGTTCTTATAACCGGTGAGACAGGTGTTGGTAAGGAGCTTTTTGCCAAAACAATTCACGACCTGAGCGGACTTAAAGGCAATTTTGTGGCTGTTAATATGGCCGGCCTTGATGATACAGTTTTTTCAGATACTCTTTTCGGCCATACTAAAGGAGCTTTCACAGGCGCAGACAGGATGCGCCAAGGTTTAATTGAAAAAGCTGCAGGAGGAACACTTTTTTTAGATGAGATTGGTGACCTGAGCATATCTTCACAGGTCAAACTGCTACGCCTGCTTCAAGAGGGGGAGTTTCTTCCCCTGGGCCAGGATGAGGCAAGAAAAACAAATGCACGTATTATAGCGGCAACCCATGAAGACCTTTTTGCCCTCGAAAGGGAAGGCAAATTTCGCAAAGACCTTATCTTCAGGCTTAGAACGCACCATATACAGATACCACCTTTGCGTGAACGCCTTGATGACCTTGACCTTCTTGTGGATAACTTGCTAAGCGACGCAGCCAAAGAACTTAATAAAAAGGTGCCAACCCCCCCAAGGGAGTTGATAACCCTCCTGAGGACCTACTCTTTTCCAGGAAATATCAGGGAGTTGCAGTCAATAGTTTTTGATGCTGTAAGTAGACACAAGTCGAGGATTCTCTCTTTGGATGCATTCAAGAACCATATAGCAGGGGAACAGGAAAATAAGTCAATTACGGCTATGCCTAATCCTGAAACCCACTCAAATATAACATTTGCCGGCGATCTGCCAACTATAAAGCAGGCCACCCATTTTCTTGTTGTTGAAGCTGTTAAACAATCACGGGGCAATCAGTCCATTGCAGCAGAAATATTGGGCATTTCCCAGCAAGCCTTAAGCAAACGCCTGAAAAACAAGGGCCTGCAAGACAGCATCCAAAAAGCAGATAAAGATCCAGGCATCTCTTCCTGTTAAATCTCCACAACTTTAGTTGTCCAGACAATATTAGTTGTAATCTCCCAAAACACATTGGCTCTCTATTGTTTTTCCTGTTCGACATTACAAAAACATCAGAATAATAATATGATTACTGGCTATGTTTAATTATACTGAGCATCCCCATTCAATTATGGAAAACCATTTACGTCAACAATATGGGTTGTAGGTTTTCCTTTTGCCCTATCAACCTGTTTCATAGAACGTTCTGTTATTTCTGCATATTACACAGAAAGCCTCTTCTGGCACATCCCTTGCTTTTATCTGTTGTTCAGATGAGTTGTTTACAGAAAGAGGTAGCAAAAATGATGCGAATAATTGTGGTAGAGGATGCAAACCAAACACGCCGTTCCATTTCTATGGTGCTGGAGGGTGCCGGTTTTATTGTCCATCAAGCCAAAAATGGACTTGAAGCAATGGACAAATTGTTAAGCTATGATGATTCAAACCAGTTTGACCTGCTCTTGACCGATATTTTTATGCCGGTTATGACCGGCATTGAACTCATGCGCCTTATACAGCAGCGTAAAATTTTTCTGCCTATTGTGGCAATTACAGGTTACAGTGAGAAAGAGTTAGTCGATCAACTCGATAGATTGAACTGCCATCATGTGATTGACAAACCATTTAATTCTGATGTATTGCTTAGAACCGTAAAACAAGTGTTTAGCATATATAGTGAACCATTTGAAGAAATTTACAAATTAAGTAACAGAGTTGCCAAATTTAAAATTTTA
>JAUXBD010000250.1 GCA_030619585.1 Desulfobacteraceae bacterium | reverse complement strand
GCTACGATCCGACTTGGTCAGGGTCAACAGAGTAATTCTTCAATTATCATAACTCAAATACCGCAATCTTTTTAAGTTCTTTAATCCTGTCTCTGATTTCAGCTGCCCGCTCAAATTCCAGATCTTTTGCAGCCTTTTTCATCTCTTTTTCGAGAGATTTCACCATATCATCCAGATCATCAAGGTTTTCATATTTTGCTACTGTTTCCGCAACCTTATCAGTTTGCTCGTTAGTTTTACCATATTCTGCAAAAAAGGACGCTGTTATCTCTTTTTCAATGGTTGCAGGCGTAATATTTTCCCTTTTGTTGTATGCCTTCTGGACTTTTCTCCTGCGACCTGTCTCATCAATGGCCTGTTTCATGGATCTGGTAACATTGTCCGCATACATTATTACCGTTCCACGCACATTCCTGGAAGCTCTACCGCATATTTGGATAAGAGACCTTCCGGAACGTAAAAAGCCTTCCTTGTCTGCATCAAGTATTGCCACAAGCGAAACTTCAGGTATGTCAAGTCCTTCCCGTAAAAGGTTTATACCCACAAGCACATCAAACTCTCCCATTCTAAGATCCCTTATTATCTCAATTCGTTCTAAAGTTTTCACATCAGAATGGAGATAACGGACCCTCACACCAAGATCAGAATAATAATCCGTAAGGTCCTCTGCCATACGCTTTGTAAGGGTGGTCACAAGAATGCGATCGTTGTTTTTGATCTTTAACTGGATCTCTTCATAAAGATCATCAACCTGATTTTTTGCGGTGCGCACTTCAATTTCGGGGTCCATAAGCCCAGTGGGTCTTGCAATCTGTTCGGCAATATTGTTTTTTGCCTTTTCCAGCTCACCTTCTGCAGGAGTTGCCGACACATAAACCACCTTAGATATTCTTGAGGAAAACTCCTCAAACTGAAGGGGTCGGTTATCAAGGGCGGACGGCAGCCTGAAGCCATACTCAACAAGGGTCTGTTTTCTTGACCTGTCACCTTTATACATTGCATGAAGCTGGGGAACTCCGATATGGCTTTCATCTATAAACAGGAGATAATCATCAGGAAAATAGTCTACCAATGTGGGTGGCGGCTCACCTTTAGCCCTTCCGGTCAGATGACGTGAATAGTTCTCAATACCGTTGCAGTAGCCGATCTCCTGCATCATCTCCATGTCAAACATGGTTCTCTCTTCAACCCGCTGTGCCTCTATGAACTTTTTTTCATTCCTGAAAAACTCAACCCTTCCTTTAAGTTCTTTTAATATTGATTTAATAGCTTTTTCTTGGGTTTTCTTCTTGGTTACATAGTGGCTTGCAGGAAAAATAGATATGCGGCTATGCTTCCTTAAAACAATTCCCCTCAGGGGATCTATCTCTGCTATGTTGTCGATCATATCACCAAAAAACTCAACACGAATCGCCACCGCCTCTTCATAAGCAGGAAACACCTCAACCCTGTCTCCCCTTACCCTGAATGTCCCCCGATGGAAATCCACGTCATTGCGTTCATACTGCATAGCAACAAGGTCTTTCAGCACCTTGTCCCTTGAGATTTCCATATCTTTTTCAAGGTTTACCCGCATTGCCAGGTAATCTTCAGGAGCGCCAAGCCCGAAGATGCATGAAACACTTGCAACAACAATAACATCCTCACGTGAAAGCACCGATCGTGTAGCAGAATGGCGCAGTTTATCTATCATGTCGTTAATTGAGGAGTCTTTTTGTATGTATGTATCACTTGAAGGGATATATGCTTCCGGCTGATAATAATCGTAATAACTCACAAAATACTCAACTGCATTTTCAGGAAAGAGAGTCTTGAACTCATGGTAAAGCTGCGCTGCCAGGGTTTTGTTTGGTGCCATAACTAGTGTGGGCTTCTGGATTTTTTCCACCACATTAGCCATTGTAAAGGTCTTTCCGGACCCTGTAACACCCAAAAGTACCTGGTGCTTTTTACCGGACAGCAAACCTTTGCTCAAGGTTTCTATGGCTGTTGGCTGATCTCCTTTGGGAACGAAATCTGATATTATCTTAAAGGATGGCATTAATTAACTTTGGTTATTACACTTAATTTATTAGAAAGTAGTAAAAAACATACGCGATGGCTAAGTAACAATCTTCATCTACAAGGCCTTCACCTTCCAGGTAGTTCCTTCAGGGCCGTCTTCAAGAATGATATTCATATCCTCAAGCTCTTTTCTGATCTTGTCGGCTTTTTCAAAATCCTTTGCCTTTCTTGCATCTTTGCGCTCTTTAATCTTCTGTTCGATTATGGTGGTGTCTATTGAGTGGCTCTCAATTGCAGATGTTTTTTTCCTGTCAAAATGTTTTTGGGGATTTTCAGTCAATATGCCGAGAATATTTCCTATTTTTTTCATATCAGCCCTTAACGAGCAAAGAGCCGCTTTATCATCCTTGTCATCAATTTTTTCATCAAGAATACGGTTTGTGCTTCGAATAGCATCAAAAACTATCCCTATGCCCTGGGCAGTATTAAAATCATCATCCATGGCCTTGCAAAAACGCTTCCACAAATCGGAAAGATTCTGTTGGCCATCTTCCTTGCCTCCTATACGGTCATCCATGCGTTTTAAGAAAGCATAGATCTTGTCAAGCCCTGAGCTTGCCTCATCCATGGACTTGTCAGTAAAGTCAACAGGGCTTCTATAATGGTTTGAAAGCAGAAAAAGCCGCAAAGCTTCAGGATGGTACAATTTTAACACATCCCTGATTATGGTAAAATTTCCCAATGATTTTGACATCTTTTCATGGTCTATATTAACAAAACCATTATGTATCCAGTATTTCACATAACGTTGCCCAAACGCTCCTTCAGACTGGGCAATCTCGTTTTCATGGTGGGGAAAAATAAGGTCCTTGCCGCCACCGTGGATATCAAAGGATTCTCCCAGATGTTCTTTGCTCATTGCGGAGCATTCGATATGCCAGCCGGGCCGCCCTTTCCCCCAGGGACTTTCCCAAAAAGGCTCACCCGGTTTTGCGGATTTCCAAAGGGCAAAATCAAATGGATTGAACTTTCTTTCATCCACATCGACCCTTGCCCCTGCCTCCATCTCATCCAGACGTCGTCCTGAGAGTTTTCCATAATCTTTGAATTTTTCAACTAAATAATAAACATCTCCGTCCACCTGGTATGCAAGCCCTTTTTCCATCAATATCTCTATAACTCTTATTATATGATCTATATGCTCTGTGGCCTTAGGTTCCATGTCCGGCCGCAGGACATTTAAGCTGTCCATATCTTCATTAAATTCTTTTATATATTTTTCAGCCACCTCTTTTGGATCAACACTGATTTCATTTGCACGGTTAATTATTTTATCATCAACATCGGTAAAGTTTCTCACATATGTAATGTCATACTTCTGAGATCTTAAATACCTTGCAATAACGTCAAACACCACAACAGATCTTGCATGCCCTATATGGCATGAATCATAAACAGTTGGGCCGCACACATACATGCCGACCTTCCCGATCCGGATGGGTGTAAAGTCCTCTTTTTTCTTGCTCAATGTATTGTAAACACGAAGGCTCATATATCTTCTCCAAAGGTCAGTCTATTAGTACAACGCACATTGCCCCTATCCCATCGCCCTCGCCTATCATTCCAAGGCCCTCTGTTGTGGTGGCTTTAATGTTGACGTTCTCCGTCCCTATCTCAACAGCATGTGCGATATTTTCCCGCATCTCTTTTTTAAACGGGGACATCTTAGGATTTTGTGCAAAAATTGTTGCATCTATATTTGT
>JAUXBD010000210.1 GCA_030619585.1 Desulfobacteraceae bacterium | reverse complement strand
CGCCGGAATGACGATTCGCAATTAATTGCCTGATTTTTTAATGAAAATATGTCAAGATATAAAATCCGAAAACTCAAGTAATTAATGGAGGTTACAAAATGGTGAAATTTCTATTTGTACTCACGCGCGGTTTGGAAGATCCCACCCGTGTGATCCGGACATTCCAACTGGCAAAGGCGGCCAAAGAAAAGGGCCATGAGGTGAATGTATTTTGACAATGGAATATTTAATACTGTCTGTACTGATGATCCTGTGGTGTTTTATCCACAGCTTAATGATTTCATTAACTGTTACCGGTTACCTTAAGAACAGGTTGGGAAAAAATTTCCGTTTTTATCGTCTGGCTTATAATGCTATTGCACTGATAACGTTTATTCCTCTGGCTATATACAGTGGAACACTAAAAGGGCATGTGTTGTTTCAATGGGAAGGGTATATGATTATACTTCAATTGCTGCTGCTGATAACAGGGGTTTTGCTGTTTATTTCCGGAGCAAGACATTATGATATGCTGCAACTTTTTGGTATAAGACAACTGAAAACCGGAGCATCTCATATCGCTCTTTCCAAAACCGGGGCTATCGACACTTCAGGAGTTCACGGACTGACCCGTCATCCATGGTACCTGGGATCGATTTTCCTTTTCTGGTCAGTGTTTCAGGAGTTTTATGTTTCTACGTTAATGACAAATATAATTCTTACGATCTATATGATAGCCGGTACGTTCATTGAGGAAAAAAAACTTGTTGTCGAGTGCGATGATGAGTATCGTAATTATCAAAAAAAAGTATCAATGTTAATTCCTTTTAAATGGTTATTCGCTAAACTAACGAATAAAGGATAGCCTGGAAAATAGAAGGGGTTATGCTGTGTAGAATTTTTTTATATATACAATATCTGTAAGGAGGATACAATGCGCTGGAAACAGTTTTTTACACCGGTGACATCTCTTGATGCTGAAAAAACTCGTGAATTCATAAAAGACAAAACTTCAGATGAGATGATGATTCTGGATGTAAGGCAACCTAAGGAATATGAAGAGGGACATATTCCGGGTGCCCGACTCATTCCTCTTCCCGACCTTGACAACAGACTGGGCGAAATTGACAATAGCAAAACAAAAATTGTTTACTGCGCTATAGGCGGACGCAGCCGGGTTGCTGCACAGATGCTTGCAGGCAAAGGTTTTGATAACATAATCAACCTGTCCGGTGGATATAAGGGATGGCAGGGAGAGAAGGCTTTTGGTAGCTTTTCGCAAGGTCTGGAGTTGTTTTCAGGAGATGAATCTATTGAGGATACACTTTCTGTTGCCTATTCCCTTGAAGATGGATTGTGCGATTTCTACCTGTCAATGGCATCCAAAGTGAATAATGAAGCGGCAAAGGATCTTTATCGGAATCTATCTGAAATAGAGGTTAAACATCAGGAACGGATTTACAACGAATATACAAGTGTTGCCGAAAAACCATTGTCACGAGAGGAGTTTGTAAAAAGTATGGTAACCGGTGCTGTGGAGGGAGGACTTACCACCCAGGAATATATAAACATGTTCAATCCTGATTTGGAATCGGCAAGGGATATCACAGAGATAGCTATGTCAATAGAGGCACAGGCACTGGACCTGTATCAGCGTGCTTCAGACAGAAGCAAAGATGCAAGAAGCAAAAAAGCGCTTACGCAGCTTGCAGATGAAGAAAGAGCTCATTTGAAGCAGCTGGGAAAGTTGATGGAAAGTATCTAAACCTCTTATGAAGACAGGTGAAAAATGGGGAAGCATTTAGTTCTTGCCGGTGGCGGCCACGCGCATATGGTTACTCTGGCTAACCTCAACAGATTTATTGACAAAGGCCATAATGTGACTGTTATCGGACCTTCACCATACCATTATTATTCAGGCATGGGGCCTGGAATGCTTGGAGGTGTATACAAACCGGATGAAATAAGATTTGCCACAAAACACGTTGTAGAAAAACAGGGCGGTGTTTTTTTACAGGACAAGGTTGACCATATAGGTCCCGAAGAAAAGAATATATTTCTTGAGTCAGGCAAAACTGTTCCATACGATATTATTTCGTTCAATGTGGGTAGCTATGTCCCGCAGTTAAATGTTTCTGATGATAACGACAATGTTTTTTCAGTAAAGCCAATTGAAAAACTTCGGCAGGCGCGCGTTCGGATACTTGAACTTATTTCTGAAAAAAAAGCGGTGATTGATGTTATAGGTGGCGGCCCGGCATCTGCTGAAGTGGCAGGCAATATATGGAGGATTGCAAAAGACCATAGCAAATATATGCCGACAATACGCATTTTTTCAGGAAAGAGATTCATGGCCCGTTTTCCTGATAGTATACGTAAAAGAGCTATTAAATCTTTGACAAATCGAAGCATTGAAGTCCTTGAGAACAGCTATGCCGGAGAGATTAAGGCAGGAAAGATCATAACAGAGTCAGGGCAAGTATATGAATCAGATTTTATTATTCTTGCTTTAGGAGTAAAGCCATCACCTGTTTTTCAGAAATCCGGCTTGCCGGTCGGACCGGATGGAGGGCTGCTTGTTAACAGATATCTTCAAAGTACTCAATACCCTGATATATTCGGGGGCGGGGATTGTATCTGTTTTAAAGAACAGCATCTTGATAAAGTAGGTGTATATGCTGTCCGTGAAAATCCGATACTGTTCGAAAATTTAATGGCGTCGTCGGAAGGAGCCGAACTTAGCACCTTCATACCGGGCGGAGATTATCTGCTTATTTTTAACATGGGTGATGACACCGGGATTCTAAAGAAAAAATGGCTCACTTTCAGCGGGAAAACCGCTTTCATTATAAAGGATTACATTGACAGAAGGTTTATAAAAAAATTTCAGTCTATAGAGTAAACAAGTCAAACGTGAAACTTAAAATTGCTTCCAAAGAGGTCATTAATGGCATACAAAATTGATCCTGAGTTTTTAACTCAAGTCTGTAAAGAGGTTCTTGATCTGCCGGTAGAAAACGGAGAGATGTTTTCTGCAGTAATTGAAAAAATATCAAATGAATATCCGAAAATTGTTGATAAAAAACAAAGACGCTGGATAGGAAGCAGAGCCGGAGGGGTTTTGGGTAAATTGACTTTTCTTTATATAAGTCTCACAGAATATCTTATTATTTTTGGATGCCCTGCGGGAACTCAGGGCTTTTCCGGCAGATACAATTTCATGGAAATATGGGATTTCTTCCTTTCAGGTACAACTATCACCTATGATCTGGAGTCTGACCAGATTGCGCCCACCATCCTTTTGCCAGGGGATGTCGGTCACCTTGGAAAGGGCCAAAGCCTGGGCGTTGAAATTCAATCAGGCTCCTGGATGATAGAATATGGCAGGGGCCCCAATATTACAGCATTACCCTTTGCATTAATGGATTCCCTTGTAAGTTCTGTAGAGTTGGGGTCTTTTTTCTTAACGATGAGTGAATACACCAGGTTCATTATTAAGAGACTTTTTCTTACTAAAAGATTATAGAATACCATTTGTTTTCTTTAATTATCTGCGCCTTTTATTATTTCTTATCCTTTTTCTTCCTCTTTTTCCTTTTTTTCTTCTCCCAGACTTCCTGCTCTCGGATAAGATCCTTAAGGCTCGCTTCCTCCGACGGACAGTCAAGAGCTCGGGCGTAATTCTTTTTGCTTATTTTGATTTCTTCGATCTTTTTATTCAAGAGCTCTTGTGTGGCCTCAAGCCGCTCCTTCTCTTCGCTGCTGCAAAATGATATTGCAACTCCTTTGCTGAACCCGCGTCCTGTCCTGCCTACCCTGTGAACATAGTTTTCAGGTTCAACAGGCATATCATAGTTGATCACATAATGAACATCAGGGATATCAATCCCCCTTGCGGTCACATCAGTGGCAATCAGGATATTGCACTCTCCTTTTTTGAAGCCTTGCATAACATGGGATCTATGGACCTGATCCTTTTCTCCATGAATGGTCAAAACGTTTATTTTGACCCGTTCCATTGCTTTGGCCACTCTTTCTGCGCGGACACGTGTCCTTACAAATACAATAATCCTGCTATCCGGGTTTTCATTGATAAATCGTTCCAGGAAAAACCTTTTGTCGTCCATTTCAACAAACATCACAAAGTGGGAGACATTTATTGAAACCGGATCTTCCGGAGATATCTGAATACGAATAGCCGTGCTTTTAACCTGGGAATAGGCAAGCCTTTTGATCTCTTTGTTTATTGTTGCTG
>JAUXBD010000270.1 GCA_030619585.1 Desulfobacteraceae bacterium | reverse complement strand
TATTATCGCTAACCCATACAATTAATAAGTCGTTTCACCTAAATCCTGCTCGGAAAAACCAACCAGCTTGTTGTAAATTTCATGCTTGGTTATAGCTGCCTTATTCATTTTACTCTCCATCGTTTACAGTTCTTTCAAGTGGATATCACCTTAAAAAAGCAATATATTAAACAAATACCATAAACAAGCCAAATCATCAAGATGAAGCTCAAAACACATTTAGTGCTTGACCAAAAACTCTGATTTTCGGTTAAAAATTCGAAATAAAGCTGTAAGCTTTCATCTTTGAGATAGCCGCCCCGGTGAAATGTTCTTCGAATTTCACAGGGTAAACAAAAAGGCGCCCCAGAGGAATAGGCTTTGCCCCGGTTGAATGGTCTTCAAATTCAACTGGGCAAGCATTCCACAGGATAAACAAGATACGCAAAATTAAAAAACCTGGGCTACTAAATGACTCGTGAGTTATAAGTTCTGTCGTCATGCCTGTATTGATACCTGCCCGTCAGTGCCTGATACCGCCCAGGGAGACTTTGATGGGGACAGTACTGGTGATGCGTGCGATTTGACCTGTGACATACCTTCGATTGTCCCTGGCTGGATAAAACAATTCGGCACAACGTCTGCCGATGAATTCCCGAGTATTGCGGAAAAAAATGGATACCTCTACGTGGCAGGGGTTACCCAAGGGCAGTTGGGCGACTCAACATACGGAAACCATGATATCTTTGTATTGTATACGTTCATTAAAGCTTTACTTTGCTTTTTTTTCATTGTATTGAAATCTTAATCAAATCATGAACATTTTTGCTCATAAGAAGCTTCACACTTTAACATCAGGAGGGTAAAATGATCGCAGCAATTGTAATTTTAGGTGTTATTATACTGCTGGTAGTCATTGTTGTCACCATGTACAACAGCCTTGTCACCGCGAAAAACCGTTTTAAAAACGCTTTTTCCCAGATAGATGTCCAGCTAAAACGCCGTTATGACTTGATACCCAACCTTGTGGAGACAGCAAAAGGTTATATGAAGCATGAACGGGAAGCCCTTGAAGCGGTTATTAAAGCCAGGAACAGCGCCATGAGCGCAAGTGAGCAGGCATCCAACAATCCCGGAGATCCATCTGCCATGAAGGGTCTGGCCAGCGCTGAAACAGCTCTTTCCGGCACGCTTGGCCACCTGTTCGCCCTTGCTGAAAACTATCCTGATCTGAAAGCTAACGAGAACATGCTGAAGGTTCAGGAAGAACTCACATCAACTGAAAACAGGATTGCATTTGCCAGACAGGCGTTTAACGATGCTGTAACCACATATAATATTGCCTGTGAAAAATTTCCAAACAGCGTAATTGCCGGCATGTTCAACTTTACTATTGCTGAACTCCTTGAGGCCACAGAGTCACCTGAAGAGAGAAAAGCGCCAAAGGTGTCCTTTTAGGGAAAGAAAATACAAGGAAAAGTAACCATGGATTTTTTTGTGCAACAGGACAAGTCCAGGTCAAAGACCGGTCTGCTGGTCTTTCTTTTTATATGTGCCGTGTTGTTTGTGATAGCGGCAGTCTATGCGGCAATCATGGCGGTTATGGTTTATAATTCATCTTCTATGGAGATAAAGCTGTTTAACCCAAAGCTTTTCTTTACAATAAGCGGTGTAACGCTTGCTATTATTCTTGTCAGCAGCATCACAAAGATTATAGCCCTTTCAAAAGGCGGCAGCTATGTTGCCGAAAGCCTTGGAGGCAGACTTGTAAATTCATCCACACAAAACCCTGATGAACGAAAGCTTTTAAATGTGGTTGAAGAGATGGCCATTGCATCGGGAGTGCCTGTTCCGCCGGTATATGTGCTTAATGATGAAAAGAGCATAAACGCATTTGCCGCAGGATTTTCACCGAACGATGCTGTTGTGGCGGTCACTTTGGGTTGCTGCAGCATGCTAAGCAGGGATGAACTCCAGGGTGTTGTGGCCCATGAATTCAGCCATATCTTAAACGGTGACATGAGGCTAAATATCCGTTTAATAGGCTTTTTGAGCGGTATAATGGTTATCGCCACGGTGGGCCAGATTATACTCCGTTCAGGATCAACAACAAGGCGCCGCTCATATCGATCAAGGAGCAGTGGTAAAGGCGGCGGTCAGATTTTGATTCTTGCCCTGCTTTTTCTTGCAATAGGTTATATCGGTGTGTTGCTGGGACGGCTTATTCAAAGCGCTGTGTCGCGCCAGAGAGAATACCTGGCCGATGCTTCTGCTGTGCAGTTTACGCGAAACCCTTCGGGTATAGCAAGTGCTCTTAAAAAAATCGGAGGTTTTTCCGGTGGTTCAAAAATAATTTCTCCTTCAGCCGGTGAAACCTGCCATATGTTTTTCAGCAGCGCGATAAGTTCCCTGTTTTCCACACATCCCCCATTACCAGAAAGGATCCAGCGTATTGAACCCGGTTTTAAGGGGGGCTTCGATGTAGTGAAAGCAGGAGTATCCCCCGTGGAAACCTCCAGCGCAGCCGGTCTTAAAAGCGGATTTGCCCAACAGGCCGGGGCAGACATTTCGGTGAGTGCAGATACAGTGGTGAGCCATGTTGGCAATATATCTCCTGAAAATATTGCACACAGCGCTGAAATTTTGGCGGCAATACCTGTGAAAATAAAAGAGGAGCTTAACGATATCCTGGGGGCATCAGCAATTGTGTGCGCCCTTCTTTTAGACAAAGATCCTGGAGAAAAAAAGAAGCAGATGGAACTGTTGGAACGGTCAGCCCCTTTGGGCCTGGTAAGACAGATCACCATTGTTGAAAAGAGTCTTAAAGGCATAGATCCCAGGCTGCGGCTGCCTGTCCTTGACCTTGCCATACCCACCCTGCGACAGATGTCTTTCGGGCAATATGAAAACTTAAAAAAGTATACAGACATCCTTGTTCGGGCTGACAGCAAACTGACTATTTTTGAGTTTTCTTTCAAAGAGGTGCTCACCCACAGGCTGGACACAGCTTTCAAAAATGCCCGTCAGAAAATATCCTATAAAAACATAACTGTCATTATGAGCGATGCTGTTTGCCTGTTAACAGCCCTTGCCAGGGTGGGGCACACCGATAAAAAGGCAGCCGAAGATGCATTCAGAGCTGCCATATCAAACCTGCCTGCAAAAAGAGAAGCACTGGAAATGGATAAAAAAACATCTTTCAGCGCCCTGCATACTGCCCTGGAACATTTTGCAGCAGCATCTTCCGGTGTTAAAAAAGCAATTTTTGATGCATGCAGCCAGTGCGTTCTTTTTGATAAAAAGGTGTCAATAAACGAAGCTGAGCTTTTGCGCGCCGTTGCTTACTCAATGGATATACCTGTTCCGCCTTTTTTGTCCAAGGATGCCAAGTAAAACGGCTACGAAGTAAAAAGGAAAGTCGATAAGATAAATGTTACCTGAAAATTCTGATGCAAATCAAAGCCGGCGTAAAAAACTCCATGAAATAATATTTGAAGCAGACACCCCCGCCGGTAAACACTTTGATGTAATATTGATATGGAGTATTGTTTTAAGTATTTTAGTTGTAATGCTGGACAGCATCAG
>JAUXBD010000236.1 GCA_030619585.1 Desulfobacteraceae bacterium | reverse complement strand
CCACAGCAGAGCCCATATCTCGCATAACCAGTCGTTCAGACAGGGTTTGCACAAATTCCCGCTCATCATCCACAAGCAAAACTTTTGACGGTACTTCAAAATCGTATTTACGGTATATGTCTGTCTTATAAAACCCTTTCCCAACCCTGGTTTCCACGGATGAGACACCGGACACCTCACCGGTGATCGATTTAAGCTCCTCTTCAAGCCGGTTGAGCATTAAAACCTGCTTGTTAATCGTCAGGGTTATACATCCGTCTCTGGCACTCACACCTACTGTGTGGCCTTCATTTGCCAGCGCAACCTCAACGTCAGAGGCAAGAATAAAATCTTCAGCCGCCCTTTTTGAGCTGTTTGTGGGTTTAATTACATCCCTGCTCAGATTTTCGTTGATGATGTTCACCGCCTCTTCCACCTGGGTCTTGTCTGTGGGAATGATTATGTCATAAAGGGAGGCATCCCAGGGATCTTTATTTTTAAAAAGGGTGTTCACCCATTGAGCCCGCTCAGCGTCCTGCTTACGGATGAGATTGACAGCATCTTTTTCAGTTATCCCCTGCTTCTTGGCACTTATGGATGTTCTGAACTTCATGTCCGCGATAAAGCATACACGGAGTACATGGCTGATTTCTTTGGGGATAAGTTGCCCTGAAAATCCGGATATAAGCAAGTTGTCTTTAGAAATCATGCGGGCAAGGGTCAGCCTCATAAAGGCAATGGAACATTCTTTTTCATGGGTAAACTTATTAAATACCGATGTTTTTGCCGCTAATGCCCCCTTAATTTTAATATCGGCAATTCCGGAGATCTTGCTTGCCTCAGCAACAATATCATCATCTGTGATCAGTTTGTAGCCTGTTTCATCTAATATTTTTTTAATGATAATAGATTTATTGCAATATGTGCCGCCAAATACAGTAATTACCGACATTCTGATTCTCCTTTCTAATTTATGTTTTCAACCATACGACAAACAGTAGTAAGCGGGCAGTTTTCTTCCCGGCCATCTTTATGCGTATTGTAGTGAACTGTCTGTATTGCCTTTTCCATAGTCGGAAAAATATGATCGCGACCAATTCTTTCAAGCAGGTGCGTACGTATTAACACCGCCATAACAGATTCGTTAACACCGCTAAAGGAAATGTCAATTCCCCCGCTTCTGAGCCTGACTACTATAAGGGATAATGCCTCCTCGCCGGATGCGTCAATATCGTTAATCCCATTGGCTGCGATAATAATATGTTTTAAACTTTTTCTTGCCACAATTCGGCTGTTAATCTCATCTTCCAGGTAGCTGGCATTTGCAAAAAAAAGCGGGCCTTCAAATTTGACCAAGCCTATGTATTCGCATTCCATCAGCCCGTGGGTTATGGTGTCACGCAACGCTTCATCCTCATGTCGGGACAGGGATGAAACAGTGGGGCGCATACTCTTGTACAGGAAAACAAGAAGAGATAAGGCAACTCCGATATAAATTCCTTTCTCCAGATGAGGGGCTAACATCAGTGTGGCCACAAAACTGATAACAGATATGGCACCGTCATACCATTGGGCCCGCCAGGCATGGATAAATCCTGATACATTTACCAGACCGATAACCGCCATCATGATGACAGCAGCCAGAACCGCCTGGGGCAAATGGTATAAAAGGGGTGTAAAAAAGAGCAGTGTTATCACAACAACGATGCTTGTGATAACACTGGAAAAACCGGTGAGGGCTCCAGCCTGCAGATTGACCGCGCTTCGTGAAAATGATCCGGAAACAGGATAACTTTTTCCAATTGAACCTAAAATATTGGCCAATCCCTGGCCGATAAGCTCCTGGTTGGGATCAAGCCGCTGGCCGGTTTTTGCAGCCATGGCCTTGGCAATGGCAATCGCCTCCATGAATCCCAAAAGGGAGATAATAACGGCAAATGGAAGAAGCTGGAAGAAGGCAGACAGCTCAAGTTTGGGTATACTTAAACCCGGAAGACCCTCGGGTATTTCACCCACTACAGCACCGCCGCCTGTCATGAGAAGTGACTTTTCATCAAGAAGTTTGTTGCCGCTCCTTAACCTCCAAACCCGGCCGTCGGTTTCAACTCCCCGGGGAACAGAATCTTGACTGTAAAACAAAAGTTTTTCCTCCGAGCTTGCGACTGCCGCAAATTTAACATCTCGAAGGCCCTTTCTCAGTATATGAGCATCGTGCTTCAGGGTTTCAATTTCTGCACTAATGATATCAATTTCATGTTGGATGTTAAGGGTTTTGATAGATGGGCCGTGTGAGTCGTGGCCTGTGTTTTTAAGTGTTTCCATATCCTGATAAAGCCCGGCCCTTTTTTCACCAAGTTCGAAATTTTTAATAAGAGTCTGATTAAAATTCTTGATATCGGCCTTAATCTCCGAAGATTCAATATCTGAAATTGCTGCCCGGTGGTTGTGCTGAAAACCGGTGGCCCAGGAGATAAGTGTGGTAATAACAACAGCTACCAGTACATTGGGGATCTTTGGGTTTAATCGCCTTAGGCCGTACATGATGGCAACGGCAAAAATACCGAGAGCAAGAGTGGGCAAGTGGGTGTAGTATATCGCAGCTTTGATCACCCTGATTATGGTTTCATAGTGATGGGGGGCCTTGTCCACATATACACCGAACAGTTTAGACAGCTGGGAGGTGGCAATGATTATGGCTGCTGCATTTGTAAAACCGTTTACAACAGGATGGGAAAGGAAGTTGACAATAAGTCCCAGACGCAAAACCCCTAATAAAAGCTGAAATATACCCACAGTAAGGGCAAGTAAAATTGCATAAGCGATGAACTGGTCGCTTCCTGCAGTGGCCAGAGGTTCCAGTGATGCGGCTGTCATTAAAGAAACAACCGCCACAGGGCCGGTGGCAAGCTGGCGGCTTGAACCGAACAGGGCTGCAATCATGGGGGGTAAAAACGAGGCATACAGACCGTAATAGGGCGGAAGCCCGGCCAATTGCGCATATGCCATGGACTGGGGTATCAGAACCAGCGCAACAGTCACTCCGCACATAAAATCAATTCGGAACTTGCCAAAGTCATAATCCTTAAACCAGGTGATAAAAGGGAAAATTTTTGTAAGCATGAACGGCTGTATCCTCCTTCCGCCTAAGATTTTTTATTTTGCAAAATCCTGCGGCACGACTCGATAAGCTCATTATAAAGCGCGCCTGCATCGTAAAGGTTATAAGTTTTAAATCGCGCGATACCATCCACCATTGAAAAAATGATCAAAGCTATTTTCCTTGCAGGCATTTGGCCTATTGACCCGTCTTTTTGTCCAAGCAAAACAGCTTGTTCAAAAATATCCACAAGACAGTCGTAAATTGCTTCGAGATGCCCCCTGCACACAGGATTTTCTTCCGCGAGTTTGTACGGAAAATGGCGGTGAAGCATAAGAAACTGGTTTTCCATCCTGCCTGCAATGTATAGATAAAATGAAACAGCACCTTCAACCATGTCTATGCCGGTTTCAAACTGCTTTGTTTCCATATACCCTTCAAATTCTTTTATAATATTCTCTTTTACCCTTTCTAAAATGGCAAGAAAGAGGTTTTCTTTGCTTTTAAAGTGATAAAAAATTGTACTTTCGGCCGCACCTGTCATTTTGGACAATTCGGACATGGAGGTTTCGTTATATCCGTTTTTTGAGAAAAGGATTGTAGCTGCTTGGAGAATTGCTTCTTTTTTGGTCATATGTGAACTCCGTGATAAATCATTCAACTGACTGGTCGCTCAGCCAGCCTGACTGATCGACCAGTCAGTTTCTAAAATAAAGGTTTCATTTCCCAAAGTCAACAGAAAAATTCATTTAAATCTATTGAAAAAGTCAGAAAAACCATCTATGAGTACTCTTTGATTTTGAAGTACCGGATTTTGCCGGTTTGGATTAAAGATTTGATAACATTTAAGCGGGAAGCAATT
>JAUXBD010000174.1 GCA_030619585.1 Desulfobacteraceae bacterium | reverse complement strand
GATTATTGCTGTACGTATGGATGTATGTTCCATTGAAAGGGTAAGCTTAATGAATGTGGAATTGTGATATGAAAAACACCACCTATAATGCAGAATCCATCGAGGTTTTAAGGGGGCTTGAACCTGTAAAGCTCCGGCCCGGGATGTATACAGATACAATCAGGCCCAACCACCTTGGTCAGGAAGCCATTGACAACAGTGTGGATGAAGCCATTGCAGGATTTGCAAATCTCATAGAGGTCACCCTGCATGAAGATGGCTCCCTGGAAGTTTTTGATAACGGCAGGGGCATGCCTGTGGATATCCACCCGGAAGAGGACGTGACAGGTGTTGAGCTTATAATGACAAAGCTTCATGCTGGCGCAAAATTTTCCAATAAGGATTACATGTTTTCTGGGGGGTTGCACGGCGTTGGTGTTTCTGTTGTCAATGCGCTGTCAAAGCGCCTTGAAGTTACAATCAAAAGAGGGGGCAAAAAGTATCAGATATGCTTTGAAAATGGTGATAAAACAGATGAGTTAAAGGTCGTGGGCACTGTGGGCAACAAAAATACAGGAAGTACAGTGCGTTTCTGGCCTGATCCCAAATATTTTGAATTTCCGAAATTTTCGGTTCGACGGTTAAAGCACACCCTACGGGCAAAAGCTGTGCTGTGTCCGAGATTAAAGGTCCGTTTTTTTGATGCCAACACAAAAGAGTCTGAAGAGTGGTGTTTTGAAGATGGCCTTAAAGAATACCTTTTGGAGACTCTTTCCGAGTATGAACTTATCCCGGAAGACCCTTTCATCGGTGAATTCAAAGGAAGTATTGAAACAGCCAACTGGGCTGTTGTATGGCTTCCTGAAGGTGGAGACTCGTTAACAGAAAGCTATGTAAACCTCATCCCAACACCTTTGGGCGGTACACATGTTAATGGATTTCGTTCAGGGTTACTCTCTTCCATCCGTGAGTTTTGTGAATTTCGCAAATTAGTGCCACGGGGTGTTAAGCTTTCCCCGGAAGATATCTGGGAAAACTGCAGTTATGTTATATCCATAAAAATGCTGGACCCCCAGTTTTCAGGCCAAACAAAAGAACGCCTATCTTCAAGGCAGTCAGTCAAGTTTGTTTCCGGTGTTGTTAAGGATTCTTTCAGCCTATGGCTGAATCACAATACCGATGCAGGTGAAAAACTGGCTGAAATGGCAATCAATAATGCACAAAAAAGGATCCGCTCAGGCAAAAAGGTTGCACGGAAAAAAGTGACTTCAGGTCCTGCCCTGCCCGGCAAGCTGGCTGATTGTATTGGTCAGGATAAAGGTGTAAGTGAGCTGTTTCTTGTTGAAGGTGACTCGGCAGGCGGCTCTGCAAAACAGGCCAGAGACCGTCAGTTCCAGGCCATAATGCCCCTGAGGGGGAAAATACTTAACACTTGGGATGTTGATTCTACTGAAATTCTTGGTTCAAAAGAGATCCATGATATCTCTGTTGCCATAGGTGTTGACCCTGTTTCCGAAAACCTGGACAGCCTTCGTTACGGAAAGATATGCATCCTGGCAGATGCGGACTCGGACGGCCTTCATATTGCCACACTGATATGCGCACTGTTTTTAAGACATTTCTATCCCCTGGTAAAAGCCGGCCATGTATATGTGGCCATGCCACCCCTTTACAGGATAGATATTGGTAAAAATGTCTATTACGCTCTTGACGATTCGGAAAAACAGGGTGTGCTTGACCGCATAGAGGCGGAAAAGACGAAAGGTAACATCAATGTACAGCGTTTTAAAGGCCTTGGAGAAATGAGTCCAATTCAGTTAAGGGAGACCACAATGGCTCCTGACACTCGCCGCCTCGTGCAACTGACTGTTAAATCATACGATTCAAATGAGCAGGACCAAGACGCTGTGTCAAAGATGGATATGATGCTTGCAAAAAAGCGAGCAGGAGACCGGCGTGTGTGGATAGAAAAAAACGGCAACCTTGTGGATAGTGTTTAAAAAAATGAGCAATTCAAACAATTTAAGCATGGAGGGGGTAGAACAGTTACCCCTTCAGGTTTTTGCGGAAAAAGCTTATCTGGATTATTCCATGTATGTGATTTTAGACCGCGCCCTGCCTCAAATCAGTGATGGTTTAAAGCCTGTGCAGCGGCGTATTGTCTATGCGATGTCTGAACTTGGCTTAAAATCCACGGCAAAATATAAAAAATCAGCCAGAACCGTGGGAGATGTGCTCGGTAAATTTCATCCCCATGGTGATTCAGCTTGTTATGAGGCCATGGTTTTGATGGCCCAGCCGTTTTCATACCGGTATCCGCTTGTTGACGGACAGGGCAACTGGGGTGCTCCTGACGATCCAAAGTCTTTTGCAGCCATGAGATACACCGAGTCCAGACTTTCTCCATATGCGGAGGTTCTATTGGGCGAACTTGGCCAGGGAACTGTTGACTGGGTGCAGAATTTTGACGGCACACTTGATGAGCCATCCATGCTTCCAGCCCGACTTCCCAATATCCTGCTTAACGGCACAACCGGAATTGCAGTGGGTATGGCAACCGACATTCCGCCTCACAACCTTCGGGAGGTGGCCGGCGCTTGCATCCAGCTGTTGGACAACCCGAAATCGGAATTAGAGGATCTTTGCAACCATGTACAGGGGCCTGACTTTCCAACAGAGGCTGAAATCATAACACCCCCCGGTGATATGATTGAAATCTACACAACCGGCAAAGGTTCCATAAGAATGCGTGGAGTGTATTCTCTTGAAAACGGGGACATCGTTGTCACAGCACTGCCTCACCAGGTGTCGGGAGCAAAGATTTTAGAACAGATCGCAGCACAGATGCATACAAAGAAACTACCCATGGTTGCAGATCTTCGTGATGAATCAGATCATGAGGAGCCCACCCGTTTAGTTATTGTGCCGCGTTCAAACAGGGTTGATAAAGAGGCGTTGATGGCTCACCTCTTTGCCACAACAGACCTCGAACGTACCTATCGCGTTAACATGAACATGATAGGTATTGATGGACGCCCACAGGTCAAAGGGTTAAAAGCTATCCTGATAGAGTGGCTTGAATTTCGTAAAGATACTGTGAAAAAACGCCTGCAACATCGCCTGGACAAGGTATATAAACGCCTTCACCGTATGGAAGGACTGCTCATAGACTATCTGAACCTTGATGAAGTTATCAAAATTATTCGCAATGAAGACCGCCCTAAACCTGTTCTGATAAAACGTTTTAATCTTACCGATAACCAGGCTGAGGCGATCCTGGAGACAAAGCTCAGAAACCTTGCAAAACTTGAAGAGATGAAAATCATAGCAGAGCAAAAGGAGCTTGACGATGAGAGAAAAACCCTGGAAAAAATCTTAAACTCTGCTTCCCGATTAAAGACACTGATAAGAAAGGAGCTTACAGCTGATGCAGAAAAATATGGTGATGAGAGAAGATCACCCATAGTTAAGCGTGAAGATGCCCAGGCATTGACCCAGGCAGATATTGTACCGGTTGAGTCCGTTACTGTGGTACTTTCTGAAAATGGATGGGTAAGATCTGCAAAAGGGCAAGAGGTGGACACCTCCAAACTTAATTATAAGTCAGGCGATAAGTTAAAGATGGCGGTGTGCGGACGTAGTAATCAACTGGCAGTATTTATTGGTTCAACAGGGCGCAGTTATTCGCTTCCAGCCCACAGCCTGCCTTCTGCAAGAGGATATGGCGAACCCCTAAGCGGCCGCCTTAGTCTACCATCCGGAGCAACTTTTGAGGCTGTTGCCTTTGGGGAACCAGACACACAGCTGCTTATAGCCAGTGATGCGGGTTACGGATTTGTTTGTAAACTGTCTGATTTATACTGTAAAAATAAAAACGGAAAGTCTGTTCTGAGTTTACCGAAGGGCTCCAGGCCTTTAACTCCCCAGAGAGTTATTCAATATGATACAGACCTGGTGGCATCAATTACAAATGAGGGAAGGATGCTACTGTTTCCAGTAAAGGAACTACCGGCCCTTTCCAGGGGCAAGGGAAACAAAATCATCAATATCCCCTCAAAACGGGTAAAATCCCGAGAGGAGTTTGTCAAAATCATATCTGTTTTACCTGCTGCCAGCCAACTGGTTCTTTATGCCGGAAAACGACAGTTTACTTTGAAGAATAGTAATCTGGCAGAGTATTTCGGAATGCGTGGGCGCAGGGGCAAAAAACTTCCCAGGGGATTTCAGAACGTTGAAATGATCGAAGTGGTTGAATTAAAACAGATGAGCTTGCCCAACGATTTTACTTAAGGCCCAAACAGAGTCCAGCTTTACTTGAGTTTTTCTATAAACTCATTTATGAATTGATTATACTCTCAAAGTTTTTTGTAGAATTTCAAACAAATAAGTAATTTCCATTTTACAAGTTTTTAAAGTCGCGCTATATAAAAACAGCATATAATTTTATTATACTATTTTTGTAATGGTTGATACTAAATGGAAACGGAAAAACAAAAAATATCTGACAAAAAAGCTTATATTTTTAAAGATATATTACAAATAATACAGTTTTTTCTGCGCCTGTTTAAAGCCCAGCTGGATGTGCCTGAATACGCCGCTACTAGCTTCAAACTGATTGACAAACAATCCACCGGTTCAAGATATATTTATGAACTCACCGTTGAACATGACGACAAACAGGACTCAAGGCGCATGTCTGTGGGCACCCTGGGAGAGGACAGTGGAAGTAAAAGCAAATGTTACGATGTAATCTATGATGATCATATTGTTGTTAAAATTCCACCCAT
>JAUXBD010000304.1 GCA_030619585.1 Desulfobacteraceae bacterium | reverse complement strand
GCTCAGGGAAAAACTTAAATATAACAATAATAACCTGGTCAATGCTCAAGCGATGGTTTTAGATATAAAACGTTCAAAACTGAAAGGGTTAACTGAACGGCTACACGACTTAAGCCCAAAATCAGTTCTTGATCGCGGCTACAGTATCACAAGGGCAATCCCTGACTTAAATGTTGTAAGGGATTCTGACCTGGTGGCCATAGGACAGAATGTTGAAATAACCCTTGCCAGGGGAACAATCGAATGTAGTGTGAAAGGGAAAAAAACTAATGGCTAAGAAATCCTTCGAACAATCATTGAAGCAGCTTGAACAGATAGTTGAAGATCTTGAATCAGGAGACCTGCCCTTGGAAAAGGCTTTTAAACTGTTTGAAGATGGTGTCAAACTTTCAAAAGAGTGTTCAACGAAACTTGATGAGACTGAAAAAAAGATATCTATTTTACTTGAAGCAAATGATGGGAATTATGTTGAACGACCTTTTAATTCTGAAAACGATTATTAGTAAATAGGCTTGGTTTGGTTATATATGTTTGACCTAAAAGGATACCTTGCTTCAAAGCAGGAAAACATAAACAGTTACCTGGATAAAATTCTCCAGGAATCTGATATTTCATGCAGGATTGTAACAGCAATGAGATATTCTCTTTTGGCAGGGGGAAAAAGAATAAGACCTGTATTGTGCATGGCAGCGGTGGATTCGGTAGGAGGGGTTGGTGAGAACTTTTTAACCGAGGCATGCGCCATTGAGATGATCCACACCTATTCTTTAATTCACGACGATCTTCCGGCAATGGATAATGATGATCTGAGAAGGGGGAGGCAGACCTGCCACAAGGCATTTGATGAAGCTACCGCAATTCTTGCGGGTGACGCCCTGTTGACTCTTGCATTTCAGGTCTTATCATCAAAATCTTTTTTGTCTAATAATAAGGAGAATGAAAAAAACTTAAATAAGTCTTTACAGGTTATAAATATAATCGCCAGTGCATCAGGATATAAAGGAATGATCGAAGGGCAGATGAGAGATATCGCATCCGAGGGAACCAACCTTGATATTGACGAACTGAAAAATCTTCATTATATGAAAACCGGCGCACTTATAGATGCATCAATTATTGCCGGAGCAACCATGGGTGGGGGTAATACCGAAGAGATCGAAAAGCTCCATAATTATTCCAAAAACATAGGCCTTGCATTCCAGGTTGCAGATGACATTCTTAATATTGAAGGTGATCCTGTTATAATGGGAAAAGCTGCGGGTACGGATGAAACAAGAAAAAAAGTCACATACCCTTCCCTGATCGGCATTGAAAAGTCAAAAAAGTTGGCTATGGACCTTGTAAACAAAGGCCTTATTGCAATTGAAAGTTTTGACAAAAGATCCGATCCCTTAAGGGCAATTGCAAATTACATAATTGAACGTAAAAAGTAAGAAAGGAGTTGTGTAACCTTGGGATTACTTGAATCTATAAATTCTCCGGCAGACTTAAAGCTTCTGTCCCGGTCTGAGCTTCCAGTGATAGCTGATGAGATACGAAATAAAATAGTTGAGGTTGTCTCTAAAAACGGCGGGCACCTGGCATCAAGCCTTGGTGTGGTTGAGCTTACAATCGCAATACATTATGTTTTTGACATACCCAATGACAAGGTTGTGTGGGACGTGGGTCACCAGTCATATACCCATAAACTTTTAACGGGTCGCAAGGATACATTCCATAGCCTAAGAAAGTTCGGGGGCATTTCAGGCTTTAGCAAAAGAAGCGAAAGCGAGTATGACGCCTTTACAACCGGCCACAGCAGCACATCAATATCTGCGGGAATAGGCATTGCATGTGCGAAAAACTTAAAAAATGATCCGGCAAAGATTATCTCAGTTATAGGAGATGGCTCATTAACAGCCGGAATTGCATTTGAGGGACTCAACCAGGCAGGGAACAGCCATAATGATAAAAACCTTATCGTCATTTTAAACGATAATGATATGTCTATCTCTCCAAGCGTAGGCGCCCTATCCTCTTTCTTAAGCCGAACCTTTTCCGCAAAAAAACTGCAGGGTTTAAGGCGAGACTTTGGAGAACTGTTGAAGTCCCTTCCGGGGGTGGGGGCCAATATGTACAAGCTTGCAAAACGTTCAGAGGACTCATTTAAGACCTTTGTAACACCCGGCATGATTTTTGAAGCATTTAATTTTGATTACTTTGGGCCTATTAACGGGCACCGGTTAAATCACCTTATTGATATACTTGAAGACCTTAAAACTTTAAGAGAACCGGTTCTCCTGCATGTTACAACCGTAAAAGGAAAAGGATATCCACCTGCAGAAAAGAATCCAATATATTTTCATGGTGTTGGCTCATTTGAAGTCAAGACCGGCAATTGCCTGTCCGACAAAGGCGCTGTTCCGAGCTATACTGAAGTTTTTGGTAAAACCATGGTGGACATGGCAAAAGATGATGATAGGATTATCGCGGTTACCGCTGCAATGCCTGAAGGCACCGGACTTTTAGAATTTTCCGCAACATATCCTGACCGGTTTTTTGATGTGGGAATCGCGGAACAGCATGGCGTTACATTTGCTGCAGGTATGGCAACCGAGGGATTCAAACCGGTTGTGGCAATATACTCAACCTTTCTGCAAAGAGCCTATGACCAGATACTACACGACGTATGCATCGAGTCACTTCCAGTGGTTTTTGCATTGGACAGGGGGGGGATTGTGGGTGAAGACGGCCCAACACACCACGGGCTTTTTGATTTTTCATACCTTAGAAGTCTTCCCAACATGGTGGTCATGGCCCCCAAAGATGAGAATGAACTATGCCGGATGCTTGCCACTGCCATTTCCCACAGCGGGCCTATTGCTGTCAGGTATCCAAGGGGTAAAGGGACCGGAGTTAAAATAGACAAAAATATTAATCCACTTCCCATAGGGAAGGGAGAAGTTTTAACAAAGGGTGATGATATCCTTATCCTGGCAATTGGAAGACCTGTTGGTGATGCTCTTGATGCGCAGAAAGAGCTTCTCAATCAAGGGATATCAGCTACTGTTGTAAACTGTCGATTTGTAAAACCCATTGACAAAGAACTTGTCACTGCTCTTGCCCGAAAAATTCCACGTATAGTAACTATTGAAGAGCATGTGAGACAGGGAGGATTCGGCAGCGCAATACTTGAATGCCTTAGTGACGAAG
>JAUXBD010000330.1 GCA_030619585.1 Desulfobacteraceae bacterium | reverse complement strand
TATATAGCCCTTTTGCACGGAAAACTATGTAAAGATAACAATGGTCTCTGGGACATGCCCCTATCGAAAAAACCCGGGGGTCGTCGCAACCCAAACGGAAGTGGGATAAAGCAGAAAGCCGAAACCAGCTATCATATTATAGGATACAGCGAACATTACACCTTGATTGAATGCGAGCCGTTAACAGGCAGAAAACACCAGATCAGAAGGCATGCAAAATTTGCCGGTCACCCGGTTGTGGGCGACCCGAGGTACGGCTCCACCAGGGCATTAAAATTTCTGAAAGCCACCCACGGTTTTAACCGGCTTGCTCTGCATGCCGGCTCCATATCAATTAAGCCGCCCAACAGAACTGAGATGATTACAGTGCGCTCTTTGCAACTCTCTGTTGATATTCGAAAACTTTTTGAAGATGATCAGCCGGATAGTACCTAACCTGAACACAAACATAGGGGGCATTATGTTGCGTGACCCTACCATAATGCGTTCACATGCGGGTATTCGATTATTTTTCTATCCTTTGTAAGCAGTGTCAAATTGTGAATCCTTGCTGTTGCGACAATAATTCGATCCGCTGGATCGTTATGAAAATCACCCGGGAGACTACATGATTCTACGGCGATTTCAGGAGATATCTCAATTACGCTTATTCCAGTTTTTTTAATGGCATTATCCAGCCATACCTTTGGATCAATTTTTACGGTAATACGACCTTTGGTTGCCAGCATTGCAAACTCCCATAGTGAAATCGAAGCCACAGCGCGTTGGTCTGTTGGTATTTTTTTAATAAGTTTTTTAACGTTGCCGGATAGTTCACCTGTTGCACTGTTCGACCATATCCAGGTATGGGTATCCAGTAAAATCATCTGCTAATCAACCTCCCAGGCATCAGGATCAATCACGGGTTCGGTTAGATCGCCAACCGTTTCAACAAGGCCTTCCATACTGCCAAGAAGCGGATCTTTTTTATTTTTTTGAGCAATATGCACCAACTTTGCAATAGGTTCGCCACGTTTTGTTATAATCACTTCTTTGTGTGTAGCCCTGACTTTCTCAAGAATTTTAAAACAGTTAGTTCTAAATTCTGCAGCATTTATTTTCATCTTGATCACCCCCTTGTAGTTGTGTACACATTAACATGTACGCTTTGCTAAAGTCAAGTTTTTTTAAGTTCTTACAAAAGATACGAACTTTTTAGCCCAAAATCAATTGAACTGATTTAAACCCTAATTTGACACGCCATTATATTCTTGGTAAGATTTTTTATGACTTAAACATTTTATCAAGAAGGATACTGTCAATGGGAAAAGAAGAATCAGAGGCCAAATGGTATAGGTGTGAAAGATGTAGGATCAAATTTCCCCTGCCTAATTATCTTTTCTCTCAACTCAATGCGGATATCGATGATGGGATATTTTTTATCTGCCCTAAATGCGAGGAACCGACAATCCTCTCATCTAAGGATGCCTTGGAAAACGCCACGGAAAAAGATATTCAAGTATGGATGCAGACAAGGGAAACAAAAGAAAAAGTATTTTTTAAATCCTTCTGGGAAGAGGCTGGAATTTAATATGCGTGAGTTTTTCACATCATTCATTGAACAAAAGCTCTTTATCTTCATTGGTAAGACCGCTGCTGTTCATAAGCGTGGTTGACAGATACTAATGACCTGTGAAGTTCGTACTCGAAGAAGAAACGGCATGTATATATTTTAGCTTTATAAAAGTCTGCTCTGGAAACATTTTCATGCAGAGCATGCAGGGCTGCGGTCCCCTGGAGAAGCCACTGCCATGCAATGGTAATGACACCGAAATATTCCAGATAAATGGAGGCATCAGCAATAAACCGTTCCGGCCCATGTGAACTGGAGAGGCCGATAAGATGGCTTGTATCTTTTTCAAGGTTTCCCAGAGCAAGTTCCAGCTGATTTGCGTAAGGTTTCAGTTCTTCAAATTTTTCCGCGTGTTCTATGCTGTCCCTTACTTCGAAAATAAAAAGTTTGAAAGCACGGCCGTCCTGCATAACTACTTTTCTGCTTAAAAGATCCAGCCCGTGTATGCCGGTTGTCCCTTCGTGAATAGAGTGAATCCGTATATCCCGGTAATACTGTTCAACAGGAAAGTCATCGCAGTACCCGTACCCGCCCAGGCATTGAAGGCTCTGGCTAACGGATAGAATTCCCATCTCTGACGGATAGCTCTTGGCCACAGGTGTCAAAATGTCCAGAAGCAGGCTGTTTTTTTCTTTTTCAATGCCAGTAAGGACCTTTGCCAGATCAGCGTACCTGGAGCACTGAATAATAAGAGAAAGGGACCCTTCAACAACCGCTCGCTGAAACAGCAGCATCCTTTTTATGTCCGAGTGCTCAATGATAGGCACCTGGGGCATGGCAGGGTCCTTTTTTGAGAGAATTCTTCCCTGGGTACGCTCCCGTGTATATTCAAGGGCTGCGAAATAAGCTGCGGCCGCTATGGCAGCGGCCCAGGAACCTACACCAAGCCTGGCCTCATTCATCATCTGGAACATATATTTGAGCCCGCTGTGGGGCTCTCCGATTAGAAAACCCCGGCAGTCATTTTCTTCACCTATGCTCAGCCCTGTGCTGGGGGCTCCGCGGTAGCCGAGTTTATGATAAATCTCAGAAGTGATAATATCATTAGACACAAGATTGCCGTCTGTATTTATTCTTTTTTGAGGCACAGCAAAAAGGGAGATCCCTTTTACACCCGCGGGAGCGCCTTTAATTCTCGCCAGACAGGTGCACGATATTGTCAACAGCGTCATGGTCGCCGGCGGAGATGAATATTTTTCTTCCGCGGATTTTATAAGAACCTTCCGCTTCGGGC